>NZQM01000075.1 GCA_002695905.1 Parvibaculum sp. | reverse complement strand
GCAGACCTTCTGCCGCAGGGTCATGAAGACATAGAACACAGCCGCTGTGCTCCGTCGCGAAATGTGCCAACATGCTTCTATCGAAATTAGCAAGAACATGAAAACGGTGGAGGACCCCATGATTGATTTTGAAATTCCCGAAGATGCGAAGATTATTCGCGAAACAGTACGTAAATTTGTCCGCGAGCACTGCATTCCGGCGGAAGAGGGTCTCACAGCAGATACATTCGACGAAAAGTTGGCAGCCCTGCGGGTGAAGGCACGGGATGAAGGCCTCTGGTGTCCCTTCATTCCCGAAGAGCATGGCGGCATGGGGTTGAAGCCGCTGGCGAACGCTCTGGTGCAAATGGAATTGGGGGAGAGCATTCTGGGCGCGCTTTCCATGAACACGCAAGGACCCGACGATGCCACCATGCTGACCTTGCTCACCCATGGGACGGACCACCAGAAAGAGAAATTCCTAAAGCCGTTGCTGAACGGTGAAAAGCGCATCTGCTATTCCATGACGGAAAAGGCGGCTGGTGCCGACGCCACCGGCATGCAGACTCGTGCCGTCGCCGATGGGGACAATTTTATTCTGAACGGAGAAAAATGGTTCAGTTCTTCAGCCGACGTTGCTGACATTGCTGTTGTGATGGCAAAGACAAACCCGGAAGCTCCGCGCCATCGGCAGTTCACGACCTTCATCGTGGAGTTGCCCAACCCCGGCTACAATATCATCCGAAACATTCCGACCATGCACGGCGAGTCGCCGCTTATGGAAAAAATCGGTGCGACTCATTCGGAAATTGAAATCAAAGACCTTGTTATACCCAAAGAAAACGTCCTGGGCGGCCTTGGCGGCGGTTTTGAAATGGGCCAGCACCGCCTTGCTTACGGGCGCCTTCGTCATGGCATGCACAATGTGGCGCGCGCCCAGCGGGCGCTCGACCTGGCCGCCAAACATGTAACCAGCCGCGACACTTTCGGCTCGCGTCTTGCGGACCGTCAGGGTGTGCAATGGATGTTGGCGGAATGTGCAAGTGAGCTTTACATGGCGCGCCTTATGCTGCTCCACATTGCTTACAAGGCTGAAAAAGGCATGGACCTGCGCCAGGAAAACTCGATCGCCAAGGTCTTCTTGGCCCATATGGTGCACAAAGTGGTGGACACAGCGCTCCAGCTTCACGGCGCCCTGGGCTACAGTCACGATACGCCACTCGCCGCCTGGTACACGGCCATCCGCAGCCAGCGTTTGGTAGACGGGCCTGACGAAGTACATAAATGGCGTGTAGGCAAGAATGTTATTCGGGCTTACGAACAATTTGGCACCACGGCGTCCGCCGCCGGTGGCGATCTGCTCTAAGGAAAACGGGACAGTATGAGCGCACAAGAAAAAAGCCGGGACCTGCCAGGCTATAAAGTCGATGCAGTAGAAGCCTGGGTCCGGGAGAATGTTTCCGGGCTCACGCCACCTTTTGAGTGGGTACAGCTGCAGGGTGGGCACTCGAATCTGACCTATCGGTTGAAGAATGCGGATGGTCATGAAGCCGTCATCCGCCGTCCGCCGGAAGGGGAGTTGCTGCCAAAGGCGCACGACATGGGACGTGAGTGGTCGGTAATCTCGGCCCTTGATCCGACACCGGTGCCAGTTGCCTCTCCACTCGGGTTTTGTGAGGATAAGAGTGTAACGGGCTCTCTCTTCTATCTCATGTCCTGGGTGGACGGGCATTCACTTCATGCCGCCCCCCATGCGGAAGAGCACTTGCCGGAAGCATCGAGAACCAAAGCCGCGCAATCATTGATAGATGTGCAGGTGGCACTTCATTCATTGGACCCTGAAGAAATTGGCTTGGACGGTCTTGGCAAGCATGACGGATATGTCGCCCGGCAGCTGAAAGCCTGGTACCGATCATGGACAGCCTCAGCTGCGGACTCAAAACTAGAAGACCAGCGGGCTCATGACCTTGAGGCCTTCCTAACGGCAAACATCCCCGATCAAGGCGCCCCCCGTGTTGTCCATGGTGACTATGGCATGCATAACGTCCTATTCGGGGCGGATCACACGGTTGCGGCAGTGATCGACTGGGAGATTTGTACACTCGGCGACCCTATTGCCGATTTTGCTTACACGCTCAATCAATTCACCGACCCGTCAGACTTGGAACCACCCCCGCCCGAGGCTGTCTCAGCTTTGCCGGGCTTCCCGACACGAACCGAACTTGCAACCCGCTATGCAGAAAAATCAGGGCGAGACCTCTCATTGCTCGACTATTACATCGCTTTCAATCACTGGAAGACGGCCTGCATTGTGCAAGGTGTGGTGGCGCGCTACCGAGCCGGTCAAAAATCCACAGAAGGGATCAATCTCGACCTGTTGGATGACCGGGTGCTGCGGTCACTGGCCCGAGCAACAGAGGCGGTCGAGCGGTTGCAAACGGCCAGCTGAGTAAACAATGAAGAAAAGGCGGGCCAGCATGGCGGATCCAAACGAATTTTATTCCGACGCGCAGCGAAAGCTCCAGGCGGAGCAGGACAGCAAAAACCTCGCTGAAGCGATGGCGGCAACCATTGTCTTTGACGAATTGCAGGAAGATCATAGTGCGTTCATTGCAAGCCGCGACTATTTCTTTCTCTCAAGTGTCAATGCAGATGGGGAGCCGACTGTTTCCTATAAGGGCGGGCCGGTTGGTTTCGTGCATGTGTTGAGCCCTAAGAAACTTGCTTTCCCCAGTTTCGATGGCAACGGGATGTTCTTTTCCATGGGGAACGTTGCCGATGCGGGCAAGATCGGCATGCTGTTCATTGATATGGAAACACCGCACCGGGTCCGCGTGCAGGGGACAGCGGCGGTTAGCAAAAACCCGGATATGATGAAGCGCTTCCCAGGCTCGAATATGGTGGTTGAAGTGGAAGTGACGTCAGCTTTCATCAACTGTGCGCGCTATATCCACAAACACAAACGTCTTGAAACATCCAAATACGTGCCAGATGAAGAAGGCGCTCAACCATTCCCGTCCTGGAAACGAATTGACCTGTTGCAAGATGCGCTGCCAGGTAAGGACGCTGGCGGGGCTGAAGAGGCAGGCGGACTGATCACCATTGAGCAATATCAGGAAGCCCTAGAAAAAGGCGAGTCCTAGGCCAGCGTCTCCGTGTCCAACCCTGGGCGGACCTCCGGGCAAAACATTTGGCTCGGGCGGCGTGACCAGAGCCCAAAACAAACTTGAGGGGCGTTTAAATCGAACTGGAGAAGAAGTTTTGGCGCTTCGCGAACTTGTTAATGGATATGCACAACCCGGAACGGTTATGTGGATCGGTGTACGTCCGGAACGCCGGGCGCCTCTTTTGTCGCTCTCATCTGTTGCCATCGCTGGTACCGATATTGAGGGGGATCATCGGGTGAAGGCGGGCAAGCGAGCAGTAAGCCTTATTCAATGGTAACATTTTTTGGTCATTGCGGCGCTCGCAAACAAGGAAGAGGTCAGCCCTGAGGCCCTTCGTCGAAATTTTGTGGTGAGCGGGATCAATCTCTTCGGGCTGCGCAATCGAACCTTTCGGATCGGCGAGGCGGTGCTTAGGGGCACAGGCATTTGCGCGCCCTGTTCCCGCATGGAAGAAAATCTTGGGCCAGGAGGCTATGCGGCGGTTCGTGGCCATGGCGGCATCACCGCTGACATTGTCACCGCGGGACAAGTGAGCATTGACGACCAGGTGATCCCGCTCGATTGAGGTTTAGGCCTGTTCCGTAGGTCGGATCACAATTTCTCCCACACAGACAGAAGGGGGTTGGTTGAGCGAATATAGAATCGCATCGGCGATGTTTTCAGGTTCAAGAAATTCGAAGTTGAACAAGGTTTTTGCTGCTTCTCTTACCGCTTCATCCTTAATGCTATCCCCAAGTTCCGTTTTAACGCCGCCGGGGCAGATCACGGTGACGCGAACATTCTGGCTTGTCATTTCCTGTCGCAGGCCATCACTGATCGCGCGTACGCCAAATTTCGTGGCAGCATAGACACCTGAGGAGGGGCGGGCATTAAGCCCGGCTACAGATGAAATGTTGATGATGTGCCCGTCCCGGCGTTCGACCATTTGCGGCAACACCGCATCAATGCCGTAGAGTACGCCTTTCAGATTGACATCGATCATCTGCTCCCATTCGTCAACACGGGAAGCCTGAAAGAAGGAAAGAGGCATGACGCCTGCATTGTTAATCAGGATATCTGTTTGCCCAAATCGCTCGTTTGTCGCCGCGACAAGCGCTTTTAGATCATCTCGGTTGGCAACGTCAGTTGCATGGAATGCTGCGGCATCGCCCAGTTCGGCCGCCACTTTTTCAAGCCGGTCGGTGCGTCTTGCCGCCATCATCACCTGATAGCCGTTTTTGACGAGACTGCGGCAGGTTGCTTCACCAATGCCGCTGGATGCGCCCGTTACAATTGCTGTGCGTTTCATGGTCTATCTCCCAAAATAAGTAAATAAACGATCATTCAATTTATCGGGAAGACGCAAGACCTTTCCACACAATATCAAAAGTGTCGCGAAGAAGCGCTGGCTTGACCTTCTTTTTGTCGCGCGCAGCGGATTTTGCCAATTGGACTGCAGGTGCCATAAGCACCGCTTGAATAGAAGCAGTCGGGGCCTTTGCAAGCGTTCCGTCTTTAATCGCCATGGTCATGACGCTTTCGAGTTTCTTAATCTTTTTTGCAATGCTCACTTCATTGGAGGCATCAATCAGGTGGGCTGCACCAACCGTCTCGGAAAAAAGAAAATCGTTCGGTCGATCAACAACAAAGTCAAAAAGGGCAAACCACATATTTCGAATTTTGGCGGCGGAGTCCTCGCCACTATCAGCGGCCGCAAACATGGTCTCAAACCAATCGGTCTTGATGTCCAGATAGGTCTGTTGGATCAGTTCTTCTTTGTTGGCAAAATAGAGATAAATCGTGCCCGGAGACACGCCGGCACGTTTTGCGATCTTTGAGACGGACACATTGGCCAACCCACCCTCAATGACAACGGCGATGACCGCGTCGCGAATGGCCTGTCGTTTTTCTTCGTCTTTTGGTCGCGCCACGATTGCCCCTACTCTTGAACGGGGCGGAGTATGACATTTTGAGGCCGAAGACCAAAATTTCTTGGAAAGCAGCCTAAATCACCGACAAACAGTGACATAGATCCACTAAAGCTGTGGCCGTTTCCTTCGGCGCGAGGGCAGGGTGCAGGTGAGTTCCCTTCAGTCGGGTCACTGGCCAACCCCGATCTTCCGCGCGCCTGGCTTCGTCGCGAAAGACCGGCGAGGTTTGAATGAAGGCCCGCTTGGCACATGACCAATTGGACATTTCGAATGAATCATCAAACCAAGTAAGGGGCAGGCGGGGGAGCTCAGCCAGGAAGGCTGCTTTGAGACCAGGGGACATGGGCGCCTCCGCGAGAAGGTCCCCGTCCCACCAGTCTGTCCAGATCGGCAGCAGCCCGTCCTTGGTTGGCAGAGACCGAACGAATTTGAGAAAGTCTGGCTCAACAGGTGGCGTCATACCGCGTTCTGGGGGCATCATCGCATCGAGACAGATAAAGGCCTTCGCGTGGAGGGCCCCTGCGAGATACGCCGCTAGGAGTCCACCCGCGCTGTGACCAACCAGGATCGGATCCTCCATTTCAGGCAAAGCTTCTAGGAGGCGCAGCGGCCATTCGCGCCATGTCGTATAGCCTGAAAGCGCACCTGGGGATGGGACATGGGTCACAAAGCCCAGCGCGCACAGGGCGTCTGCAGTGGGGATCATCGATGATGGCCCAACAAGGGGGCTGTGTATGAGGACAAACTGAGGCATGTGAAGGTTCTCTGCCGAACGTCGCTGGTGGAAAATAGTACATCAGCTCGCTAGAAATATATTGGCAGTAATGGTGTCATTTGTTAGGCTCGAAACAAAGACGCCTGAGAGTCAGGCGGGGAGGTCTTCAAGATGCACAAGCTTGTCCAGTTGCTTTCACGCGGCGCGTGCCTAAGCGGAGTGCTCTTGGCTCTTTTGACTGCAAACGCCTCCGCCCAAACCCAGCCCAACATTGTCATTCTGCTCGTCGATGATGCAGGTTTGATGGATTTTTCAGCCTTCGGTGGCGAAGCAAACATGCCCAATGTCGACCAGCTCGCGGCAACGGGCGCGATGTTCACAGGCTATCGCACCTCACCTTCCTGTGCGCCGTCGAGAGCTATGTTGCTCTCGGGCGTCGATAATCATCGCACAGGCATGGCGACTATCCCCGAATTTTTACGGCCCGAAGACAGATCGAAGCCTGGTTATTCCATGCGCCTTGAGCCAGGTGTGCAGACCGTTGCGGATCGTCTGAAAGCTGCAGGCTATCGCACCTACATGACCGGCAAGTGGCACTTGGGGCGCGAGGAGGGTGATCTACCAAACCATCATGGCTTTGACCGGTCCTTCGCACTGGATGCATCCGGCGCGGACAATTGGGAACAGAAATCATACCTGCCCTTCTATTCATTTGCCCCATGGTATGAAGATGGTGCGCCAGCCGATCTTCCGAAAGATTTCTATTCATCGAAATTCTTGGTCGACAAGATGATCGAGTATATCGACGAAGACACCGGCGGCGACGCACCGTTCCTTGCCTATATAGGGTTTCAAGCGATCCACATTCCGATCCAGGCACCTAGAGAGTTTATCGACAAATATGAAGGTGTGTTTGATGAAGGCTGGAATGTACTGCGGGAGCAGCGTTGGCAGCGTGCGCAAGCACTAGGACTTGTGCCACAAGGTGCGCCGCTTGCGCCGATGCCTGAAGGCTTGCGGGTCTGGGACGATCTGAGCGAAGCAGACAAGCAGCTCTACTCCAAAAGCATGGCGGTCAACGCGGCGATGCTCGAAGCGATGGACTTCCATGTCGGTCGGCTCGTCGCGCATTTGGACGCATCTGGTGAGCTGGAAAACACACTCTTTGTTGTTACGTCTGACAATGGACCCGAGGCAAGCGCCATCGTGGAGCTTCCTGGCTTCGGCCTCTGGATGGCGCTCAACGGATATCATTACGATGTCGACAGGCTGGGCGAAAAAGGCAGCATGGGCTTCATCGGCCCTGAATGGGCACACGCGGCTGCCGCACCGAGCGACTTGTTCAAGTTTTATGCGGCTGAAGGGGGCATTCGCGTACCTCTGATTATTTCAGGGGCAGGCGTGATGCCACAAGCGCCCATCCAGTCCATGGCGATGGTCACCGACATCACACCCACGCTCATGGATTTTGCAGGTGTCGAGGCGTCAGACGACGACCCGGTGCCCATCAATGGGCGCAGTCTGCGACCGGTGCTTAATGGCGCTGCTGAAGAAACACACTCACCGGCGACACCGATCGGCCTGGAAGTGTCAGGCAATGGTGCCTTGTTTCTTGATGGCTACAAAATCACCCGTAACATGCCGCCTTTCGGTGATGGCGTCTGGCGGCTGTACGATTTGTCGCAGGATCCTGGCGAAACGACCGACCTCGCAGATATAGAACCAGAGCGCATGCAAAAAATGCGCGATCATTACCAGCAATATGCCGATGAATTCGGTGTGGTCGAATTGCAGGCAGACTTTAGCTATCTGGAACAGGTGACCGCGAACTCGAGACCCAAGCTGATTGCTCAATATTGGTGGCTTCTGCTCACCCTGGGCATCGTCATTGTTGGCAGTGTCGCTCTTGTCGGACGACTTGTCTGGAGGAAATTGCGAAATGTCTGACAAGGGCAAGAAGTATGTCATGCACGGTCTGAAACTCTCCTTGTTCACGGGAAAGTTGGAGGCCTATTTTCGGGTGAAGGGCATCCCCCACGACTTTGTAGAGATGGATAGGGCGGACATGCGCAGATGCGCAGTGGCGACGGGCATCGCACAGATGCCCCAGGTGGAAACCCCTGACGGTGGCTGGTTGACAGACACCACGGCCATCATTGCGAAATTTGAAGCAGAAGGCGAAGGACCAAACCTCTCACCACAAACACCGGTGGCCAAGTTTGCGAGCCTGATGCTGGAAGACTTGTTTGATGAGTGGTATTGGCGCCCGGCGCTTTATTATCGCTGGGCGTTTGATGAAGATGCCATCCTCATGAGTTCGCAGGCCGCGCGCACCATATTGCGGGACATGCGGCTACCGTTCTTCTTGCGACGGCAGTTTGTCCTTCGGCGACAGCGGAAGGTGTACATGTCGGAAGACGCCGTAACGCCAGAGACAGCGCCGGCCATTGAGGCTCACTATCACGAGACCCTTGCTGTTTTGAACGAGATCCTCGCTAGGCGGCCTTTTCTGATGGGTGAGCGTCCCTGTGAGGCAGACTTCGGCATGTTTGGACCCTTCTTTCGGCACTTCTTTTCTGATCCCACCCCCGGGTCGATCATGCGCGAAGAGGCCCCTCATGTGTGTGCATGGGTCACAAGGCTCTGGGCGCTGCGCCCGACAGATCTGGAAAATGTGCCAGAGATCACAGAGGTGCCCGATGATCTGGGCTTCTTCTTTGAGATGTTCGGTAGTGACTATCTCTCTTACCTGCAGTCCAACGCTGATGCGGCGGATCGTGGTGATACAAATGTTCGCCACAAGGCGCAAGGTGTCGAATGGACCGTTCCCACAGCGCCTTATCGTGTTTATTGCTTGAGCGAGCTTAGTCGACACTTTCAAGCCTTGGCTCCAGACGACCAGCAACAGATACGGGCATTGATTGGGCGCGGTGCAGACATTTTGGCGGAAGAGCCAACACCCATTGGTGGGCCTGAGACGTTTAGGGGCGGCGGGAAACCGGTCACGCGGCTTTGGACCTAAGCTCAGTCGAGCCGCGTCGCTGCGAGCCGCTCCTCATCGAGCGAAATAGCAAGGCCTGCCTTTTCAGACAGTGTGACAACGCCATCCTTCTGCGTCACGGGATGGCTTAACGTGTAGTCACGCCGATCCAGTCCCCATGAAGGAGGGTCATAGGGAAACTCCACAAAGGATGCGGCACCAAGTCCGGCCATGAGATGAAGATTGGCCAACATGCCAAGGCCGTTCGTCCAGGTGTGTGGTGTAAAAACAGTGTTCGTGTCTCGCAAACGTCGCCCAAACTCTGCGAGGCCAGTTATGCCTCCCACAAGCGCAACATCCGGTTGCACAATATCAAATGCGCCGCCGTCGACCATGGTCTGTAGACTCGATAATTCCCGTGTCATCTCTCCGCCGACAATTTTCACAGAGGTCATGTCCCTCAAACGCTTATGTCCTTCCAGGTCCGCACGATGAAGCGGTTCTTCCATCCAGAAAACACCAAGACGTTCAAGCTCACGGGCGACGGGAAGCGCTTCATCAAGCGTCCACGGTGGGTCCGTGTCCCAGGGCATTTGCCAGCCCTGATTGCAGTCGACCATCAATTTCAGTCGGTCGCCAACCCGCGCGCGAACAGCCTCAAGGCCCTTAACATCCTCGTGCCATCCACCACTTTCGCGGGAGCGAAAACGAATTTTCATCGCCGGGAAACCGAGTTCAAGAAATCCCACTGCAAGCTCTGCCAATTCTTCGCGCGGATGCAGAGCACCGGACGAAGCGTAGACCGGAACGTGAGGGCTGGTGCCTCCCAACAGGCGCCAAACGGGTTCTTGCTTGATCTGTCCCGCGAGATCCCAAAGTGCAATATCGAGCGGCCAACACCGGCCATAGTGAAAGTCTATGTTTGTGAGGACTTTGTTGTGGCGCTCCAGGTCGAGCGGGTCCTGTCCCGCAAACAGTTCTTCATGCCCCTCAAACCCCAGCATCAGGTCTCCCGACCCTATGCCCATCCGGCCATCTATATCGAAAACGCGAACAATGGTGGCATCAAAATGATTCCGTTCCTGTCCATCCCACGCTGCGCGGAAAGGAGGAGTGAGCAGCAGTCGATGGTGACTGATTGTAATACGGTCAATAGGAGCCATAAAAACCTTCGGTGCTTCAAGTGTTTTCAGCCGACCATGTTGACAGGCGGGGTGGACAATTAGATGTGTCATCAGCGCAGTGACTGAGCAATAGTGATATTCTAGCGGGTAGGGCAAGACACATCGTCAAGAAAAAATGTCGAGGGAAGAGTGAATGGAAACGTCGTTGAAGGGAAGAGTGGCACTGGTTACCGGTGGGTCGCGGGGTATTGGTCGCGCCATTTCACTAACGTTGGCCAAGGCTGGCGCTGATATCGCCATCAACTATCGGCGGGACGATAAAGCAGCCGAGGAAGTTGCTGCCGAAGTGCGAAAGCTTGGGCGCCGGGCTGAGATCTATTCCGCTTCAGTCGATGACGGCGATCAGGCCGCTGCGCTGGTCGCCTCTGTCCTGAAAGATTTTGGATCGATAGGTGTTCTCATCAACAATGCAGGGATCGCCAGCCGGGGGCAAACTGTTGCAGACACGGACCCAGCGGAGTTGGAACGTGTCGTGCGCGTCCACGCCTTGGCACCCCATCGATTGTCGCAACTCGTTCTTCCCACCATGCGGGAGGAAGAGCGCGGTGACATTGTCATGATTTCAAGCGTTGCCACCCTGTCCAATGGGCCCAATGGCGCACCTTATAATATGGGGAAAGCGGCCATGGAGGCATTGGCCCTGACGCTGGCTAAGGAAGAGCGCAAACACGGTATTCGCACCAATATTGTCTCACCTAGCCTGACTGTGACCGAGATGGGAACGCGATTGGTAAAAGCCCGGTCCGGCGCAGATATTCACGATCTGGATGCCACCTCCCCTTTCGGACGTGTCTCCGTGCCTGAGGATGTTGCCGCGGCTGTCCTCTTTTTTGTGAGCAATGCCAACCCCTATTGTAACGGGCAAAAGCTCAATGTTGACGGTGGCGGTGCATGACACGAAAGCTTTATACCCGAACGGTTCAAAAATCAGATGGGCGAAACCTCACTTTTTATGGATGGAATGAACATAAACGTCCGGTCGTCGCTGACCTTCCGCCGCTTGAGGCATCGGCGCTTCCTTACAAACGCTGGCATCCGTTGCGCCACGAATGGGTGAGCTATGCAGGCGCCAGGCAGGGACGCACCTTTTTTCCCGACGCCTCCTCCTGTCCCCTCTGCCCAGCCAAAGGCGACGGTCTTACCGAAATACCTGCCGATGATTTCGAGATGGCCGTTTTTGAGAACCGGTTTCCGGCTTTTCGTCTGGATGCGAGCGACGCAGAGCTTGTTGGCGGCGATGAGCCTGCGATTGGGCGCTGTGAAGTTGTTGTTTTTTCTGCCGACCATGGCGGGTCACTCGGCGGACAGTCCGTTGAGCGTATTGAGCTTCTGCTTGAGCTATGGGCGTGCCAAGCCAGGCAGATGATGGACGAGCATGGGCTGGCTTGCGCACTGCCCTATGAAAGCCGTGGCGAAGAGATTGGCGTCACGCTTCATCATCCCCACGGCCAGATTTATGGGTTTGGATTTGTGCCGGATCTGCTGTTGAAAAGTGCGGAAGCGCAGGAGGCAGCGCCGATCGTCAAAGACATCCAGGAGCGAACTCCGTCACGGCTGATCCTCGACAAATCCGACCATGCAATGACTTTCGTACCGGATATTGCACGATACCCTTATGAATGCTGGGTGACGCCGCATCGGCGCGCGCCGGGTCCCTGGGATCTGAGTGCAGATGAACGCCACGATATGGCCCATCAGTTGAAGCGGGCACTCCTGCGTTTGGATGGTCTGTTTGGAAAACCCATGCCCTATGTCCTGTCTGCACAGGTCGCGCCCGCTGGCTACGAGGACAGCTACCACTTTACCTTGCAGGTCTGGCCGATCCGCCGCGCAGAAGACAAGCTGAAATTTCTCGCAAGCGTGGAGCAGGTGAGTGGGGTCTTTCTGGTGGATGTCCCACCTGCAGTCGCGGCTGAAGCGCTTCGCAATGTGGAAATAGATGCATGACGAGTCACGAAGATGTATTTGGCCAGGAGGCAGCCGCAACCTGCTTTGCACCCGGGCGGGTCAATCTCATCGGTGAATATACGGACCTCATTGGCGGGAACGTGCTTCCCATGCCTCTCACCAAGGGCATAACGGTGACAGTGGGGCCAGCGCTGTCAGGCGTTCATGCCTTCAGCACAGCTGAAGAGACCAAGATTGAAATCAATCTGGGTGAAGGAAAGAAAAACCACTGGGCAGACTATGTGGCGGGCCCACTCGTTATGGCTGAGAAAGCGGGCGCAACCATCCCACCAATGAACCTGATGGTTGAGTCCGACCTCCCGGCTGGCGCAGGGGTCTCGTCGTCGGCAGCCCTTGAAGTAGCGACACTGAAAGCCCTGTTCGCCTTTACCGGCCAGGGTCATTCAAACACAGACATCGCGCTCTTGGCGCAAAAGGCTGAAAATGAGTTTTGCGGCGTCAAGTGTGGGATCATGGACCAGATGGCCGTGTCGGTTGGAAACCAGGGGCATGCGCTGGCGCTGAACTGCGAAACGCTGGAATGGGACCAGGTCGCGTTACCCAAGGGTTGGTCGATTGCTGTAATCCATTGCGGTGAGGCGAGGCAGCTCACCGACGGTGCCTACAACGAACGCCGAGCGGCATTAGATGAGGCCGCAGCCGAAATAGGGCCTATCTCACTCCGGTCTCAATCGATTGACGTTGCTGAGAAACTAAGCGACCCGCTTGTGGTGCGGCGCGTGCGCCATGTCCTCTCTGAGCAGGCCCGCACATTGAGAGCGACAGAAGCGCTTCGGGCGGGAGATATGTCGCTGTTGGGGAAACTCATGAATGAAAGTCATGAGTCTTTGCGGACAAATTTTGAAGTTTCTACAGGAAGCCTTGACCGATTGGTTGCAGCGGCACGAGATGCAGGCGCATTCGGTGCGCGTTTGACTGGCGCCGGCTTTGGCGGGTGCATCGTTGCTCTTGTCGCCGAAAGTGAACGGGAATCCTGGTGGCACGCCGTATCAACCGAGTGCCCGGCAGCCTGGGCGGTTGAGCTCTAAACCTTCCTCAATGGAAAGCCGGCAGCCACTCGCCGTGAGCCTCAATTAGATCGTCTGTGAGCGCCCATATCTGATCGAGCGATAGTTCCGCCGCGGTATGTGGGTCCATCATGGCCGCATGATAGATGTGTTCCCGTTTGCCTGTTGCTAGTGCTTCGACCGTCAATGACTGCACATTCACATTGCTTTGCATCATGGCCGCCAGATGAGGCGGAAGCACGCCGACCCGTGTCGGCGTAACCCCCCGATGGTCAATGAGGCAGGGCACCTCCACCGACGCGGCATGGGGTAAATTATCGATCAAGCCGTGATTGGGTACATTGCCATTGATTACCGTGGGTCTTCCGGTTTTGACGGCCCGCATAATGCGCGCCGCATATTCACCGGAATAGCTGATATTCAGCTTGTTGGCGTCGGCGAGCTCTTTTTCCTGAGCCCGCCACCCGGCGATTTGTTCTTCGCATCGGCGGATATATTCATCCAACGGCACGTTAAACTCATCAATCAAATCAGGCCGGTCACGCTTGATGAACCAGGGTACATATTCAGCGAAGTGCTCGCTGGACTCTGTGACAAAATAGCCGGTGCGCTTCAGCATTTCATAGCGCACTTTGTTGGCGGCAGGTTCCCCGCCTGTCGCGGCAAGGTTTTTCAGGCGTGGATAAAGGTCCTCGATCCGTCCGTCTTCGTGCCGTTTCTTAAACGTGAGATAGAAGGACATATGGTTGATACCGGCGCACTGATACTGGATCGACTTAAAATCTTCGCCCAGGTCCTGCGCAAGCTCATACGCGGTCCCCTGTACGGAGTGACAAAGGCCAACCTGACGAATATCCGGTGCAAGCTGTGCTAGCGCCCAGCAATTGATCGCCATCGGGTTCACATATTGCAGCATGAGCGCGTTCGGGCAGTGCTGACGCATATCTTTTGCGATGTCGAGCAGCACCGGCACAGTCCGCAGGCCGCGCATGATACCACCCACACCTAAAGTGTCAGCAATGGTTTGGCGTAGGCCATATTTTTTCGGGATGTCGAAATCGGTGACAGTGCAAGGCTCAAAGCCGCCCACCTGGATCATCAGGATCACGAATTCAGCGTCTCGGAGTGCCTCAACACGATCCTCCGTGGCGATGATGGTGGGGCTGACATTGAGAGACGATGCAATCTTCTGCGCAACCATGTTGGAGGTTGCCAGGCGCTCCGGGTCAATATCCTGAAGTGCGATCGTACAATCTGCGAACATCTCGTTCAGCAATATGTCGCCGACAATGTTTTTCATAAAAACGGTGCTGCCAGCCCCGATCAAACAAACTTTGGTCATCTCAAACTCCGAATAGAACGGGCATGAGCTTCGGGCAACTTGCAGCGCGGGTCAATTTGGTAAAAGCTGCCAGCTCAAAAAAGTGCATGGGAGGCGAGGGGCATGGCGCGGCAACCGGAGCTGGGTGTTTGTTATTATCCTGAGCATTGGCCGGAGGTCATGTGGGAACAGGATGCGGCCGACATGGTGAAGGCCGGGATTACCCATGTGCGCGTTGGGGAGTTTGCCTGGTCCCGGTTTGAGCCGGAGCCCGGAAGGTATGATTTTGATTGGCTTACACAAGCGATTGATACCCTGGGAGACGCGGGGTTAAAGCTTATTATCGGGACGCCGACGGCTACGCCTCCCAAGTGGCTGGTTGATAAAATGCCCGACATGCTGCCGATCAGCCGGGAGGGCCGCACCCGCGGATTTGGCTCCCGGCGCCACTACTGTTTTTCACATATGGGTTATCGGCGGGAATGCGCCCGGATTACCCGCGCCATGGCGGAGCGGTTTGGTGATCATCCGGCGGTGGTCGCCTGGCAGACTGACAATGAATATGGTTGCCACAACACCACCCATTCCTACACACCCGCGGCGAAGGCCAATTTCCAAACCTGGCTTGAGGCGCGTTACAAAACCATTGGTGCTCTTAATGAGGCCTGGGGCAATGTGTTCTGGAGCATGGAATATCTCAGTTTTGAAGAGATTGAGCTGCCCAACCAGGCGGTGACGGAGACCAATCCGGCACATCGGTGGGACTATCGGCGCTTCGCCTCAGATGAGGTAAAGGCCTTCAACAAGGTGCAAACGGATATTCTGCGCGAGCTCTCACCAGGCCGTGATCTTGTCCACAATTTCATGACCTTTGTGACCGAGTATGATCATTTCTCGGTCAGTGAGGACCTGGATGTTGCGAGCTGGGACAGCTATCCGATTGGCTCGCTTGATGTGATGCCTTTTGTCCGGGAGAACAAGGAGCATTTTGTGCGGACGGGTGATCCGGACATTCAGGCCTATCATCATGATCTCTACCGTGCCTGCGGCCGTGGGCGCTTCTGGATCATGGAACAGCAACCGGGACCTGTGAATTGGGCGCCCTACAACCCGGACCCTCTACCAGGCATGCAGCGGCTCTGGGGATGGGAAGCATTCGCCCATGGCGCGGAGCTTGTATCCTACTTTCGCTGGCGCCAGGCTCCCTTCGCTCAGGAACAGTTTCATGCCGGGCTCAATCGCCCGGATGGCGTGCCGGACCGTGCGCTGCACGAAGTCGCCCAACTGGGGTCTGAACTTAAGGCCCTTGGAGAGATTGAGCCAGCCTCCCAGGCGGATGTGGCGATTGTCTATTCCTATGACAGTCACTGGGCATTGCTAAACCAACCGCAGGGACAAAATTTCAGTTACATCGTTCAAACGCTGTCGATCTACCGTGCGCTGCGTGAGACAGGGTTGAACGTTGACTTTATCTCTCCCGATGGGGCGCTTGACGGCTACAAACTGGTGGTGCTCCCTAGTCAGATCCACGTGAGCGACGAAATGGCGGTGCGGCTCACCAATTTTGACGGCGACCTGATTGTTCTGCCGCGTTCCGGCAGTCGGACGGTCTCCCATGAGATCCCGGCTAATCTGGCCCCGGGACCTTTAAGCGAGCTTTTGGGGATACAGGTGACCAGAGCGGAGAGCTTCCGGGAGTTTGCAGCCGTAGAGGTCGACTATAGATCCAAGCTCTACACATTTGATCGGTGGCGCGAATTTGTCGAAGGCGACGCTGAGACGGTGGCTCATACGACCGACGGGCATCCTGCGATCACGCGAAAGAAAAACGCTTATTACATTGCCGGTTGGCCGGATGAGGCCTTGCTGAAAAGTTTTCTGGATGTACGTGTCGCCGCTGCGGGGCTCACGACCCTCGATCTGCCCTTTGGCGTGCGGACACGCACGAGGGGCAACCATCGCTTCTACGTGAATTACAATCCACAGACCGTGTCGATCGCGGACTGCGTGTCGGGCGAACTCGTTCTGGGGTCGCCGGACCTGGCCGGCGCGGAAGTTACTATCGAAAGATTGAGCTAGAAAGCCAGCCTGGCATGGCGACGCCGGTAAAATTGGCGATGGCAAAGCTAAGAACCCCGGCACGACACCTGGAGTGACCAGCGGCTTCCAGCCTTGCGCCACAGCCTGAGCCGCCGCCGGTCCAAGCGCCACAGCATTAGATGGCTCGTCGACAGGTTTGATCGATCTTTGCGCGTTTCAACCGGAAGCCAAAAGCGGCAATCCACAAGAAGGCGGGCAACAGTGCGTATATTTGTCCAGCCAAATCAACGAAGTCATAAAGCCACCCTGGTCTGTCTGTTATTGTGTCTCGGCGATGCGTTCAGCGCGGAGCTGAGAGCGCCGAACCTTACCAGCATCGTCACGCACAGGCGCATCAACAAATTCAAATGTTCGTGGAATCTTGTAACGCGACAGGCTCTCAGCCAGATGGGCTTGCAGCGCATCCACATCAATGCCCTCCGGCGCATCAATGATCCCGTGAACAAGGTTTCCCATATCGTCATCCGGCAGGCCGATCACCGCACTGGAGCGTACCCCAGGAAACGCATCGATGGCGGCTTCTGTTTCTGCAGGATAGATGTTTGCACCGCCTGACAGGATCATGTCCGTCTGGCGGTCAGCGAGATAAAGGAAACCGTCCTCATCCATGGAGCCCATGTCGCCGAGGCTTTCCCACCCGCCTTCAATGGCTTTGGGCTCTGCGCCGAGATAGTGATAGGTGGTTCCCTGTCCTTTGTCGGGGCGCATGAAAACCTCACCCACTTCGCCGGGAGGGAGTTCATTGCGATTTTCATCCAGAATTTTCATGCTCCCCCCTGCCATGGGCCGCCCGACGGAGCCTTTATGCTCCATCCATTCGCTGCCGGTGATCCAGGTGACGCTCTGCGCTTCGGTTCCCGCATAGAGTTCGTGAATGCGCTCACCGCCCAGCCAGTTGATCCACTCTTCCTTGAGCCAGGCAGGGCAGGGGGCTGCCAGGTGCAGCACCATGCGCAGTGCCGAGAGATCGTATTTGGTACGCACCTCTTCGGGAAGGCGCCAGATACGCTGCATCATGGTCGGCACCATCATCACCCAGTCGACGCGATGCTCTTCGAGAAGGCGTAACGTCTCCTCTGCATCAAACCGCGTCATGATGATGATGTGATTGCCGCAGATGAGCGCCCGGCAGGAGAAGCTGAAGGGTGCATTGTGATAGAGCGGTCCCGGCACCAGCTGTGTTTTGTCAACGTCCATGCCGAGTGGCGCTTCTTCTGGGTCAAAGACGCCAGGCTCTGCCGCCACGATGATCTTCGGCCGCCCTGTACTGCCGCCAGACGTTGGCGCCTTCCAGTGTGTCGAGATTTTTATCGGCAGTGGCGCGTCAGAGAGAGACGCGTCCGGTTCAAACCCAGCGGCGAGACAGGTGACGTAGCCATGCGCACCAGGCTCTGCACCGATGACGAGTTTGGAATTAGCCACCTCAATAATGCCCTGCCGTTCAACGTGTGGGAGTTTTGCGGACACAGGTTGCGGCGTCGCGCCCAGTTTCCAAACCGCAAAAGCCGCCTCGTAGAATTCAATACCGTTGGGCAGGCCAATGGTCACTAAGTCGCCTTCGACAACGCCCAGTGCTTCGTAGGCCCGGGCGAGCCTATTCGTGCGGGTATCAAGGTCAGCGCGGCTAATGGTTCGTCCTTCATGGGTGATTGCAGGCGCATGAGCGTCTTTTTCAGTCCAGAAGGCTATCGCTTGGCCGATTGGCAACGCAGTCATTTTGACTATCCCCAATTTTTTTCTTTGTTAAACCGGAGTGTATCGCGCAAAGCTAATGCAATCAAAAAGCAAAGCCGAGTGTTATGGACCCAAACTGATCAGGCTTCGGTTGCTGGGAATATTCGCGTGTTCTGTAAACATGGGTGAAGCTCACGCGGGTGCGCCCCCAGATTGCCACAGCGCCAAGCCGAAGGTCGCTGACAAGGTATTTTTTATCAACGCTGTGACTGCCGCGAAAAAGGTTACCATCCAGAAACATGTCGCGCCCAACGACACGGCCTTCAGCGCCTGCAAAGAGATACCAGTCGATACCACCTTCTGAGGGGGTGAACTGTGCAGACCCACCGACACCCGGATAGATGCGTGCTGGACCGAAATCGTCAGGCAGGTCTGGACCGATGCGGATGATGCCGCCACCACCCGCATAAGTCTGCACATTACCAAGCGCGGCGATGACATAGGGGATGCCGTCAATCTGCAGACCGCCGAGCTGAGAGGGGGAGAGGTCCGGGCTGTTCCATGCCCGTTCAAAGGTGACATTGAGGCCCGGTTCGTTCCGAAGCTGATTGTCCCAGCCTGCAGCCTCATCCGCGCCGATCAGTTGATGCCAATTGTTTTGGACGAATTCACCCCCGGCAGCCGGGCCAACGACCCCAACATCAAACTTCCATTGATCCTGAAAAGTACCACGTCCGTCTGTTGCCCAGAGGGTCTGTAGCGTGAAAGTCAGATGAAGCCAGGCGGCATAGGGACGGTCGTTGGCAAGAAGACCGGGTGCGTCGGTATTGTCAGGGGTGAAAATCGAATGGCCCAGTGCAACACCTACCCGGTGGGACTTGGGTCGCGCATCATCAAGGCCAAAAGGCACGCGGGCTGTCGCGATTTCCTTTTGCCAGCCTGTGAGTTCTAACGGATGGGACAGGACAGATGCCTGTAGGCCATTGGTATAGTGCCTGTCGGTGTTGGCAGCGTTGGCGAACAGGTCGTTTTCTACCTGAACTGTACCAAATGCCCATTGCCTTGATGTGTCCGGCTTGTCCTGTTCAGCAGCGTGGGCACCGCCAAGAAACACCATTGAGCCAAAGGCAACCAGGGCCGCTGAGCGGCTGATTTGGGACGCTGACATAGATACTCCGGGGGCTTGAGCTTGACGGCGGCCAGACTAGACCGTCCAATATCCCCAGCAACTATAAAAATGAACATACCAGCAACTATAAAAATGGACATAAAGGTCAAGGGATCGGGGAGGATCGAATGACAGCATCTGCCATAAAGCTTTCAATGACGCCGGAGGAGGCCGCCGCCTGCGGGATGGTGATCGCCCTCCATGCGGAGGTGGCGCCGGATCGTCCAGCCATTCTCTCTCCTCTCGGTGACCGGACCTATGCCGAGCTTAATGCGCGGTCCAATCAGCTGGTGCGTGCGCTTCGCAGTGCGGGGCTGAAGGAGGGGGATGCAGTTGCGCTTCTCTGCGCCAATCGGCCGGAATTCGTGGAAACATGTGTGGCTCTATCGCGATGCGGCATGCGTCTCACCCCGATCAACTGGCACCTGACCGCTGAAGAGATTGGATACATTGTCGAAAACTGCGAGGCGAAATCATTCATCGCCGACGCACGGTTTGCAGAAAAAGCGGAAGAAGTATCGGCTGTGTCGCCCCATCTGGTACAGAAGCTCGCCGTAGCTGGAGAGATTGCCGGGTTTGCATCTTACGATGATGCGCTGGATGTGGAACCTGCTCATAATATTGAGGACCCGACCGCGGGCACGCAAATGCTCTACACGTCGGGTACAACCGGCCACCCTAAAGGTGTCTATCGGAAAGCAGCGCCGCCAGTGTCTCCGCTTCTCGTTAAACTGCGGGAGACCGCCGCCTTTGATCCGGCAAAAGACGTAGCCCTTTCAACCGGTCCCCTCTATCACGCAGCCCCCCTCGCCCTGAACCTTAACTTCCCCTTGGTGTCCGGCGTAGGCGTTGTTTTGATGGACAGGTGGGACGCGGAAGAAACTTTGAAGCTTGTCGCAAAACATAACGTCACCCACACCCACGTGGTACCGACCATGCTGCACCGCATTCTCTCACTGCCCGATGACGTGCGGAACCAATATGACGTCTCCAGCCTGCGCTGGGTTCTGCACGGCGCGGCGCCCTGTCCTGTTCACGTGAAAGAAGACACGATCAAATGGCTCGGCAATGTCGTCTATGAATATTATGCGGCGACGGAAGGCGGTGGCATTTTTGTTGAGTCAGAAGAGTGGCTCGCAAAACGAGGAACCGTGGGGCGGGCCTTGGAAGGCGTGACCGTTGAGGTTCAGGATGACGCAGGTGTGGAAATCCCCGCTGGTGAAATCGGCACCATATATTTTAAAGCGCCTGAGACCGGGCGGTTCGAGTATTTCAAAGCACCAGAAAAAACCGACGGCGCCTATCGTGGCAACTATTACACCATGGGCGACATGGGCTATGTCGACGAAGACGGGTACCTGTTTCTGACGGGCCGCTCGGCAGAAGTAATCATCTCTGGCGGCGTCAATATCTATCCCGCGGAAGTGGATCAGGAACTGTTGCGGCACCCGGCTGTTGCCGACGTGGCAACCATTGGCGTTCCGAACGAGGAATGGGGAGAGGAAGTCAAATCCGTTGTGCAGTTGGAAGAGGGTGTTGAAGCCTCCCAGGCGACTAAGGAGGATTTGCTCATCTTCGCGGCTGAGCGTCTGCCCGGCTACAAGCGCCCGCGTTCTATCGATTTCGCAGACGATCTGCCGCGTCTGCCAACCGGCAAAATCGTGCGCCGCCAGGTGCGTGAGCCCTATTGGGAAGGTCACGGCAAATCTATCTGAGCCTAATCAATCTGATCTGACAGTCATGGGAGGATGTCATGGGTATTTGTGAAGGACGCAGTGTCATTGTCACGGGTGGTGCCCGCGGCATTGGACGGGAATATTGCCTGGAGTTTGCCCGTCAGGGCGCCAAAGTCATGGTCAATGACCTTGGCGGTGATCGTGCCGGTGGCGGCAAGGATGTTGGCGCGGCAGAAGAAGTTGCGGAAGAGATCCGCGCCATGGGGGGCGAAGCCATTGCCAATGGGGCCGATGTCGCCGACTGGGATCAGTCCGGCGCCATGATCCAGCAAGCGGTGGATACGTTCGGCGGGCTTGATGTTGTCGTCAATAATGCGGGCATCTTGCGTGACCGTATGCTGGTCAATATGTCAATGGAGGAATGGGATGCGGTGATCCGCGTGCACCTGCGCGGTACATTCTGTCCCATGCGCCACGCATCTGCCTATTGGCGGGATCGCACAAAGGCAGGCGAGACGAATGATGCCCGCATCATCAATACGACCAGTGTCTCCGGCCTTTTCGGCAATCAGGGACAAACGAATTACGGTGCAGCAAAATCCGGCATTGCATCCATGACGGTGATCTCTGCGAAAGAGCTCATGCGCTACGGTATTACGGTGAATGCTATTTCTCCCGGCGCACTCACCCGCATGACGGAGGATTTGGGCCCGCCTCCGGAAGACGTGCCAGAGGGCACCTGGAGTCCTCGTGATCCTGGCAATATTGCTCCGATTTGTGTGTGGCTTGGCAGCTCGGTATCAAAGGACGTGACTGGTCAGGTGTTTGAAAGCATGCGCGGCAGGCTCTGCGTCTATGAAGGCTGGCATCGCGGGCCGATGGTGGAACAGGACAGCCGCTTCGATCCGGCCGCGCTCGGACCCATTGTCGAGAAGATGATGAAGGACCGCAGACCCGATCAGGGTATGGGCGAGTGAGGGGTCGCTGGGGCGTTAAAACCCCAGCACCGCTTTCGCGATCACATTGCGCTGGATTTCGTTGGAGCCGCCATAGATGGACGACGCGCGCCCGAACGCCATATTGACCACCGGTAGAAGCGAGTAATCAGGGCCCACCGGTTTCTGATTGCTCCGGCCTTCCAGATCATCCACGTGAGAGGGCAGTGCATAGTACTGTAGCGCCTCCACGGTAAGGCTCGCCAATTCCTGCTGCACCTCCGAGCCGATGATTTTCAGGATCGAGCTTTCGGGCCCTGCTTCTTTGCCAGCGGCCACATCTGCCAGAATGCGCAGGTCCGTATATTCAAGGCTCTGAAGCTTCACTTCAATCTCTGCAAGCTTGCGGCGGAAACCGTCCTGGGCCCAGAGCGTGTCGCCATTGCCATCTGTTTCTGTGTTGGCGATTGTTTTCAAACGGTCGACCGCCATTTTGGACTGTGCGACACCGGCAATGCCTGTGCGCTCATTCACCAGCAGGAACTTGGCATAGGTCCAGCCTTTGCCTTC
>NZQM01000074.1 GCA_002695905.1 Parvibaculum sp. | reverse complement strand
GTCACAGAAAAAGAAATCTAAAGCCTGATTAAAACAGTACACCCTGAGTTTCTACATATCCTGAAGCGTCATAGCGCTTAGACTCGCCTTTAGGATATGGCTCTATTTCATAATTTAGTTTCTTTTGTAGGCGCTTCTTTTGTAATTTGCTACCTGTAAATATGATGTAGCGATGTTTACGATCTCTATCTTTGTGATAAAAACGATCACCATATTTCTCTTGTATCGCTTCTAACGTCATACCTTCTGACAATGTTTTGCTATGTAAATGCTCTAACCCTTTGACTGCCCAATCGACTCTTGCTTCAGACAATCCTGTATATAAAAAGTTAGTAGCTTGATAAATGTAGCCTACATGACCTTGACCAGTATCAGCATAGCTTACAACAATAGAAGGCTTGGGTAGTAATTTTAACGACTGACTTACTAAGTAAGATGCGCTGTTAGGCTTTGGAGAATCCAAAATAAGACGATTTAACTCTAAAACCCTGTCTTTGTATTCCTCACCACAAACTCCTGTACACAATGAAGGACTAGGAGGTGATCCATAAGTACACACACCAACGAGATTGTTATCATCATACAAACCAAACGCATACGATATTGAAGGTATACGCTTGGCATAGTGTCTGTTTAACAACCATGTTTTAGTTTCATAGTTTTGTATAGGTAATACTTTCAAAATAAAATTCCTTGTGTTTCGATGCTCTGCCCTACATCATAATTACGATTATCACGTTTAGGATATGGCAAAACTTTTAACTTTAGATTGCTTTTAGCTTTCCTTTTAAAAGTCTTGCTTCCAGTCATAAAGATATAACGATGCTTTGGTAGAATCTCTACTTTAGTTAATTCTAGTTTTTTAACTATGTCATTCGGACATGGGATCATTTTGTAATTAGTCATAACGTCATCATATTCATCAGATAACTTTAATAACTTTTTTAACTTCATCCAATCATCAACTTTAGGAAAACTAAATCCTGCGTCTGTTCTGAACCAATGAGCGCAAGTGTCTTTATAACCAAACTCTTTGTCTAGTTGTTTAGCTGTCCATTTACCCTTGTAAGATTTGAGATAATTAGCTAGATCAACTTTATTAATGTTTTCCTCTGCAACTCTACGTTTAACTAACTTAGCATTTAGTCTGTTGTTTTGTTGATAATGTCCAATGTTTCTAAAATGAAATTCTTCACCATTCTTATCAATTAATTTAGTTGTGTTTGCAGACAATCCAGTATAAATAAAATTAGTAGCTTGGTATATGTACCCATTGTGACCAACATTAGCATCAGCAAAAGACACAACTATGTAATCATCAGGCAACATTTTTAACGTCTGAGATACAAAATAAGACAAAGAATTCTTAGGTAGATCATCTTCTGTAATCAATCTATTTAATTCTATAACTTTGTTTTTGTAAGTTTTTCCTGAAATACTCTCAGCTAACGTACTGCTTGGTGGCATACCATACGTGCATATACCAACAAGCATGTGATCAATGTAAAGTCCAAAGGCATACGAAATAGATGGCATACGTTTAGCATAATGCTTTTTTAATAGCCATTCTTTTGTTTCATAATGCTGTATTGGACTGACAATCATATTGTTTTTAAAACTTTTCTCAATAAGTATTGCTCATAAGTTTTTACATCTGTATTTTTCTTTGTGCCTTTGACCTTATCACGATCAATTTTTCTAGGTTGTCCACCATTAGACGCTAAGTAAGGCGCAAAAATTACATCAGGATCGTCACTACGATTCAATCGTTGCCTTGCGGCGCTTTCACTAATCTGAATTTCATCAGCTACTTCTCTACAAGTCACTTCTTGACCATCAGAGAGTTTGTATTTTTTGATTCTGTGTGCATTTCTCATTGTATGTACACCTCATATTGTGCGAACCACAATGCAATGTAGAGCGCTGATCCTGTAATAACCCATAAGCACATATGCTTTATGATCTTAAAACAAGTAATAATATCTTTCATCATTTCTTTTCTCCAATTAACGTGTTAATAAGTGCGTTTCGTGTAGTAGTGTAAACTTCTAGGCGCTTTTCTAATTCTTCATAGCCTTCAGACTTATCGACAAGAACGCTAAGAATGTCCATAGCTCTGCCGCCTGTCAATTCGCCATCACAAAAAGCCATCAATTCTTCATCAGTAAATTTATTTTTTTTCATCAGGTAAACCTAGTGACATTAGGAGCATGACTAAACCCATAGAGATTAGACAAGCTCCTATTAAAACAATTACTGGTACAAAAGTTTCAAACAATAAGGTCATAAATTTCATCCACTATAGTTGACATTTTCTTACGTCTGTCAATCTCATAATTGTATTTACGACAAACTTTCTCTAATGACTCTTTTGTAAAGTTGTCGTTCATGTACTCAATGTTCAATGACCTACTAATGTATGGCTTGTACCTGTCTAACTTACGATTAAATATACTCATAATATTTACTCCTTAATATCAATTGTTTTGTCTGTTAAAAACCCATCACACATTCTTGGGTATTCCGTTTTACAAATTATCTGTCCCGGATCATCATCAAGCACATTAGGTGGTATGAGTAATGGATCATGTTCAGATACTCTGTCTGTGAATGCACTACAGCCTGATAAAACAAGTGCTAGTGCAAATATTTTAAAATGGGATGTCATCTTCAAACTCCTCCTCTGTCGCAACAGGTTGTATTTTTGGTGCATCAGACGGAAATGCAGTTTGTGGTGGTGTCTGTTGTGCTTCTTTGTTTGGTTCTTTTCTTGATAGAACACGAAACTCTGAACCAAAGCCACCAAGTTTTATTACAGTAGAGTATTTTGTAACACCATTATGTTCGTACTTCTTAGTGTTTATCTCGCCCTCTACGTACACCTGAGTTCCTGTATCGAGATCAAGTTTCTGAATTGTTTCAGCTAACTTGTTCCATACATCACACGTATGATATTCAGCTACTGATTTGCGTTCTCCAGTAGTGCGATCATTCCATGTTTTATTTGTAGCTAATTTCACTCTTGCTACAATACCACCATTTTGTAATTCTTTAAACTCAGGTGGTTGAGTTAGATTGCCTATAAGCATTGCTTTGTTTACCATTACAGCTCCTTAAAAATTAAATTAGGTGGTTACTTACGGTAACCAATCGGACTTGTTTGTCTTTAACTAAGGAAGGCTTGGAGAACCTCCCACACAGCGTAGGAAAGTCAATCCTCTGTGTTCTTCTGTTTCTCAACAAAGTCTTTAGCAAGAGCAACATTTTTATCATGTTTAGCTTTAGCCTTCTCTTTGCTTTCCAACGACTTGCGTTCTTTACGTTCAGCCATGTACTCCAAGTGTTCAGGAGTTAACGCTAGTTTAACTTTAGTAGCTAACGCTTTATCACCTCTGTAATCTTTCTCAACTTCAGTAATACCTTGCTCATCATCTTGCTCAATAGCTATCATTAACTTAGATGACAAACTCTCAGACTTGTACTCCAACAACTCATTAGCTTTTGCATTAGCTTCTTGTTGCTCTATTGCATTCTTAACTTCATCGTATGTCGCAACTGAGTTTGTGATACCAATACCCATCATACCAAGCGCCCTACCAACTGCACTTGTTTCACACACCTCTACAAAAGAAGTAGCATTAATATGATTCTTGCTCTTTTCTTCGTGAGCCATGCCAGTAGCTACTAACTTGCCATCAACATGGATTGTAGTCTTGCACATAATCGACTCACCATCAAAAAATACATGATCCGTATTAATACTAGCGTGTTCGTAATGCTTACGAAAGTATTGTAGCCTAGTCTTAACCATTACATATTCAGACTTACCCAAAGGTATTGACTCAAGTAATGGTAAACCGTATTTGTCTAATTGCTGTTCCATAATATCTCCTTAATTTTTGTGATAAGAGTTTTTTCTTTCTCTTGTTTGAAAGAAACCTTGATGTTGTGGGAAGTCATCCATAAACTTTCTAGCGTAATGTGAAATCCAACCATCATCAATTTTATAATCGCCTTCACCTGAGATCATAGTTTCCCATCTGATCCTGTGAAATATAGCTTTTGCAGAATAATATTTCTTTCTTTGTGTAGCCATATTTGTAAACTTAACAAACAAGTCATAAATCTCAGGGTGATTTTTATGATATTCATTAAAGTTTTCTTTAGTCCATTTGCCATGCATATTATTTTGCATTGCAGTTATAACTTCACCATCATCGTATTCACCACCTTCCCAGTCATACTCATCTTTAGTAGCATAAGACCTTTCTACTCCATTAATATCAGCCATTATTTATTTCTCCCTAATTGTAAATCAAAAGACAGACGATCCTTTAACACCATGTTGATGTCATCAGTAAAGTCATAATCAAAATCTTCTTCGTAATCCTGATACTTACCATAGACCATAGCAGAAAACGTGAAATATCGAAGATTTACCACTTTGTTAATAGCATAAGCTAATGTTAGTACGTCTTGTACTGCAACTTGTTCAGTTACATCATCAACCATATGCTCAACTTCTATAATGATCCTTTCAACTTGATCCATGCATTCGTCACGAGCATCATCCTTGTTAGATTCCCATTGAGTTGAGAATGCTTCAGCTTGTTGTAATTCTTGTTTGGTTTCCATAATTTCTCCAAGTAATTAAAGTGTCTAGTATATATTAATATTGATATAGCAATATACTAATTTTGATATAACTTCCATTTCTTTCTAAAAGTTGTTTGTAAGACTGTTCGCAACTGCAAGTCAGAAAGTCTGATCATAGTTACAAAGAACTTGACTACACCATCTTGACCATCAGTCTTGCCAAGTTGTATTACTCGCCATGCTTCATAACCACCTTGATAGTAAACTCTACCAACACAAATCTCAGAGTCACCAAAATGAAAATCATCTTCATCTAGCATACGTTCTTCTTCTTCGATTCGCTCGTCAATAATAGATTCAAAACTTCTCATTACTTTTCCTCCTTAATTACTATGCTATGTAATTTTTTATATGCTCTTATTAAATCTTCATCTGATCTTTCGTCAAGATGAATCGCTTGAAGTAATTCAAATACTTCATCAAGTGTTAGTGCTACCGTAACCATTACACTACCTCCACATTTAATTGACGTAATTTTCTTTTAACAGAGAGCCAAGATTTAGTTTCTAAAACCCATTCATCTAAACCAAGACATATTTCATATCTATGAGCATGTTTGTGATACCAAATCTCAAGGTCTTGACCATCTTTGGCAACTAACACAACTACGTTAGCAACAGCATCACGATACCTATCAGCATTATGTAATGTATCTTTAATAACATCAAAGCTGTAAATTGTTTTTTCAACATTCATGATTACGCCCCCCAACTAAAAGTACGTGGTAAAGAGTCTTGCCAAAAGTGACCAAGACCAGTTTGATCTTCAGGAAGATTTTTGATTTTGTTTTCTTCAACTGAAACCATGCAACCACAATCGTCACATGAAAACTTAACCCATTCCTTAGATTCTACTTCTTCGCCTTTAACGTAGAATTTGTAGCTACTAAGGTTATCGATTGTTTCTTGAACGATCTCTTGAGGATCAGACAATTTAGACTCGATAAGGTTGTCTACGAACAATTGAACTAGGCTAGAAACTTCTTGCCTTGTTGCCATCTTACGAGTGATCTTGCCATCAATAAGATTCTTGATGTGATCACGTTGCTCGTCTGTTAATGTAATTTTAATATTTGTGTTCATAACTTCTCCAAGTTTGTAGGGGGTTTCCCCCCTTGTTAAAATTAGCTATAAAGATCGTTGTCTAAGTTAGTGATCTCGTCTAGCTCATCAAAAAGATGATCGTGTTGACCATAGTAAAACTTGCCATGTATTGACTCAGTTTCTCTGTCGATTCTAGCTTTAAGCTCTTTGTCAATTTCGACAAGTCTGTTCATGTCGTTGAAAATGTTTCTGAAATCGTCACTAATTTCAGCGTAAAGTTGAGCTATTGTTTTAACTGATCCGAAAGAAGTTGAAGCAACTGCGATAAGATCAGGATATTGATCAACCTTAAAACAGTAGTGTCCAAACGCTTGATCTAAGATTGTTGTTTCGTTTTTAGTAAGATTATTAAAGTACATAGTTTTCTCCAAGTGTGTGGGGAGCTTTGCTCCCCTTGTTAAAATTATTGTTCTAGTTGGTAACCTTTTTTTACAGCTAATTGCTTTAAGTGATAAAGTGCTGCATAACCTTTTTCAATATCATTAAAAAACAATCTTAGAGTGTCACCGTTACGTGGGTAGTCAGCTAAAGATAGATCATAATTAATTCCGTGACTTTCTAAATAATCTTCAGCATCACGACTGTATGAAGGTTGATCACCATCCATAAATTGGTGCATAGTCACTTCAGCTAATTCGTTTGGAATTTTGATTGAGTATTTATTTTCTTCAACATATCCATAAACACCGTGCAAAAGCTCAAGAGGTGAATCCATTAATTCATCGTATGCTTCTGTATATTTTTCTATATCTACTAAACTTCTCATTGTATTCTCCAAGTTGTTTTAAAAAGTGTCGATTTGTTATCCTCGACACAGATCATTATATACTAATATTGGTATACGTGTAGACTTTCGACATAAAATAATTAAGCCTATTGGAATAGGGGTTGTAGAGGGTTTTAGCGTTGTATATTTACATGTAAAAAGAATTTTTTTCACAAAATTAAAAAAAAAGATCACAAAACCTGTGTATCATTTTAAGTCTTGGTTTAGCGTTTTTTGAGTAGATCAGAAAGCGAAAACCCCTAGAGTGGATAAGCTCTAAGGGTTGTCTAAAACTGGTGTTTGCCCCACCGTTCTGTGAAAGATTATACCATCTTAGGACTTCTTGGCAAATATCAGGATGCGAAAGGTGATATGTCGAGTTAAATACTTCACTCACACCTTAAAAAAGAGATTCAGTTATGCGTTCCAAGAGGCTGTGGATTGATGTTAGATTAAGAAGGTTTATACTGGTATCCACCTTGAACCGATAAAGAAAATCTAGCGCAGAGTTACAGATGGCTGAGTACGGATCATACCGTAGCAATGAACTCTGACTTGTTTGACTATGATTGAAACAAGCTCGGATGATACTGCGATGCGCTTTATACCGATGAGAATCTCTAACTTAGATTAACGTCTAGGTTGGGGATTACTTGCACGAAACTCTCAGCTCCACAGCATTACCCGATAAGTTAAAAGCTCTTGATCTTAAATGAGCGTTTAGCTCGGCTCTTTTAGAAAGTGAGTCGCTGAAAGCGAAATATTAATTGAAACCAATTCAGAACTATGTACTAATATTGATATAATTATATTATTCTATTACTTTTTTTTATTATGTCTAAGATTATTTATTACGAATCCATACCACGAGAGCTTGAAAGACTTCAGATCACACAGAAAGAAGCAGCTAAGATGTTAGGATTGTCACTTAGTGGTTTTACATCTAGGATTGCATCTAACAAACCTATCACACATTGGATGATATATGGACTAGCCAATTATTTAGAGCCAACTAAACCTAGAAAACGGATAAAAAAATATGCCAAAGAAACTTGATCATACTGAAAGAAAAAAACTTATTAATACAATACGAGATGTTCTAGCAACAATTGAAGGCATAGAGGACACAGAGTTACAAAACAAATTGTGTGAACAAATAATTATGTTGTGTGATCAAATG
>NZQM01000073.1 GCA_002695905.1 Parvibaculum sp. | reverse complement strand
CAAGTCTATCGGCAAAAGTTTCTTTGATAGCTTTTATGAGAAGTTTAAGAAAGGAGCATTGGAGAACGGTTTGCAAGAACACGAAGCCATGACCATATGGCAACAGATGAACACAATGGGTGCTTATGCTTTTAATCGAAGCCATGCGATTGCTTATGCGATGGTCAGCTATTGGTCGTGCGTACTGAAGTCTCGATACCCGTTAGAGTTTGCTGCTGCTTGCCTGCGGAACTCAAAAGACGATGAACAAGCGATTGCCTTGCTAAGAGAAATAAAAGGCAAAGGTCTTACTTTCAAGAAGTTTGATAGTGTGAAGTCGATGGAGAACTGGACTGTCCAAGACGGTGAGTTAATCGGTGGCTTGATGAATATCAAGGGTGTTGGAATGAAGATGGCTCAGGAGATTGTCGAGCGTCGCAAGAACAACCAAGCATTGTCTCCTAGACAAGAGAAGTTTTTAGCGGAGGGCAAAACGCCTTACGACGATATTTTTGAATGCGAACGTCGTTTCGGGCATATCAGGAAAGAACCTGAAAAGTATAGAATTAAATCTGAGATCACTGACATTGTTAATTTTAGTGAAGGGGTCAAAGTGTTCTTCGGAAAATTACTTGACAAGAAAGCAGGAAAGAGCAATTTGGATTTGGTGCTGGCTGATGACACTGGGCAGATCACAGCAAGCATCTCCCCGTCAAAAATGATAGGTGGGATTGGAGATTGGTTTTTAGTGCGCGGTTCTTTAAAAGAGGGCTATCGTCGAGTTTTTATCGACAAAATTAGAAAATTGGACTAAGCAGAGGCTCTCTAAGCGATTCTTTGGAAGGGGGTAGGGTGATTGTATCACCCAAACTCACAGCCCAAGCACATGACTTCTGAGAGCTTTTTCCAGTCGTCTTTTGTCAAATTGCCACGCTTGCTCCAAGTTGCTAGGTTACAGAACTTTTCTTTAGTTGGTCTGGCAAAAATCTCTTCTGCGATGCTGCCAAAAAATAAACCAGTCCAGCTTGAACCAATCCTGACCAAGAGCCAAGACTGACCGTAATTTGCATATTCCTTGAGCCACATCGCTTGATGTTTTTTCAACCCCACCGTCATTTGGCGTTTAGGAAACTCTGGCAAATACTTCAACTCAACCCAGCCTGACATCCCAAGCTTTTCCTTGGACGCAAAATGAACGTCAGGCATACCTCTCGAAACTTTATTTTCGACGCGATAAAGCTTTAGCGGAAGATTCTTTCTCAGCAATACCCAAAAATTTTGCTCACTCATGATCATCTTCCTCCATAAAAATTGACTTGGGGTCTTGGGTAATTAAATCTGCAAGAGACTTTTTCTTCCGCAACGCGGTAATTATTCTATTGTCTACTGTTTTCAATGCCTGTAAATCGATGTACGTAACATTGGTCTCTGTGCCAATACGATGACACCTATCCTCCGACTGAAGTCGATGCTCTAGGTCAAACGAGTTAGAATAGTAAATGACGTAAGCCACAGGATCGTTTTTAATTTTTGAGTTCAAGGTCAAACCAATACCGCCAGATGCTGGCTGACCAATGAAGTATCGAACCTTGGGGTCGCTAATAAAACGCTCGACGTTGTCTACACGGTCGTCACTCGACACTGCGCCATAATAACTGACTGCTTTGTCACCAAGTAACTCTTGTATCATTTTAATATCGGCACGAAATCTAGCCCAGATAATTGTCTTACATGATATGTTTTGTAATACATCTTTCAGTGCTTTTATTCTTGACGGGATCTCTTCAATCTTCCGAGGCGATTCGCTCGGAAACCAACCACCAGATATTTGTTGCAACCTAAGCATGTTGGTGATTGCTTCTGGCGCAGCCAGTACCTCCCCGTCGAGTTCCGCCATCAAGTTAGTTTTAAGCTCTCGATAGACTTGCCGTTCTTTGACAGACAAATCAAAAGTGTGCCGTTGATAAATTTTATCGGGTAAGTCCAAGCAATCTTTTTTGAGGACTCTAAAACTAAACCCATCAACTGCATCAGAAAGTTCTTCCGTGTTTTTATAGCTAATAACCTGCCGACCTTCGTAACCACCCATGACACAGTATCGATTCTTAAAGGAATAGAACGACTCGTAGCCTAAGATCATTGGGTCTAAAAATTTAAACTGAGAATACAGGTCCTCGCAACCTTTTGTAATCGGTGTCCCAGTAAGAATTAATTTCTTGACCACGTTTGGATCTTTGCCAAACTTGGTAATGACCTTGGTGCGCTTTGCACCGTGGTTTTTGATTCGAGTAGATTCATCGACCACCATCATAGTCTTGTTAACTAACACAATCTGTGCCAGCCATCTTGCGCCTGCTACCGTCGCAAAAGCTTCGACGTTAAATGTAAATATCTTCAAACAGTCTTTTGCTTGAAGCACCGACTCAAACTCAGCTTTCCTTTTCTTTCCCATCCCCGATGAGTAATGGATCTTTTGATGCTCGATATATTCTGGCATATGTAATGTAATTTCTTGTAACCAGTTTCGATGTACCCCGTTTGGCGCAATGACAACAAGCGTACTGATCTTGCCATTTGCATAAGCGTGGGCTGCCAAGTCAATTGCAACTTTTGTCTTTCCCGTCCCTTGCTCCATAAACAAAGCAAAGCTGTCGAGTTCTCGGCTCATGTAAAAAGCTTTTTTCTGATGCTCAAATGGCTTTGTTTTGAATTTAAAATCGTCGGTGTAATCCGAAAAGTTTTTTATCTTTTTAGCATCCTCTAACGACTTTAAATATTTATCTAAAACTTCAGAAGACGGTTGATCCCAGATTGCATCGGGGTAGTAACGCATCAGAACTTTAATGGCAGAACCCGTTGGGTCAAACACTAGGTCACGACCTTCCCATTTCTTGTAACTAAGAATCTCTGATAGTTGCCTAAAATTCTCGGCTGAATTTTCAATGCCAGATAGCACCAAATATTTTGCCGAATACTTGCGAACAAACATTATGTTATACCCCACTGCAAACAATAATCGTCAATTGCGTCGTTGATCAAAAACCAATCGTGGTCATCCAAATCAAGCCACTCGGCTGGTTCACCTTTAATCGTGTATATCCCTTCGTACTCAACCGAAGAAAAAATACCAACATCTGGTTCGGGTGGGTTAACCCCTGCACTGAATTTCACAGTGCAAGGGAAACCATTACGAACTTTAACTTCAACTTCGTACATCATCAAACTAGCTCAGGAGCTTTGTTCCATTCGCCAATGCGAATAGAGTTGTACCAAGCTGTATCAAAATGATCGTATTGAGCATCTGAACGGTCATACCATTCTTCGCCTTTCATGGCGTCAAGAAGCTCGCTCAAGAAATCTCTTGCACGATCTTGATAGTGAGTGTCGATGTGATAAACATTGACATCTCGATGACTTTCTTCTCTGGTTTGATTTTCTGGGAACAAGCCAACTGGTATTTTTCTGAGCGTCACACAAAGTGTCGCGTGATGTTCAACTTTAACAGTTCCCTTAACTCCGTACTTTTTAAGTACCTTTTTGATGTTTGGGACAACTGCTGCTTTTCTTTCTTTGCTTACATAAGCCATATTACTTTCCTTTCTCAGTTTTAATTAATTTATTCAACAGGGATATTATAGCACTCTGGAGAAAAAATACAAGCGCATATTTTGTGCCTTATAAAACAAGGACTTAGAAATTGTCTAATTAAGAGTTAAAGTCTGGGAGGGGAAACATTTAATATTTTTGGTATTGTTTCTTTTTTTATTGTCCCTGCTAACTTTTTTATCTCAGAAGGAATTTGTGGAGCTTGTTCCATCGCTTCAAGCTTACCTTCAGGCGTTGCTAACAATTCAGTCGCTGCACCCGATAGCGTTGCATTGCGTCGAATCGTTTTTATTATTTTATCGGCAAGGTCTTCTTCGCTAGGGATTGAATTAAAAATTCTTCGCACTTTTTCAGGATCTTCTTCTACTAAAAATTTTGCAAATCTTTCCATGTTTTCTGGCGATAGCTTGCCCGAAAGTCGATTGTTTAAAAATTTCATAACCAGTTGAGCTTGAGCGAGGGGGTTTCCCATGACAGCTTCTGTCATATTATAAACATCGCTTGCTCCAAGTTGTTTGCCTCTTTCCCCTAAAACGTCACTAGTGATCGATTGTTGAAATTGTTTTTTTCCAAGAAGTTGAGATGCTCTTGTGTTTTCTAAAATTCTTAATATTTCGTCAAATTTATCTTCAGGGTAAACAACCCTTAAAATGCTTCCTGCGTTGCTTGTTTCATCTGCTAAATTGTCAATTGTAGATCCAACCCTTGGCGTGTTTAAAGTAAACTTTAATTTAGACATTATTCCTGCTCGATAAGCAGAAATTTCATCAGGCAAACCACGTTCCACGATTTTTTCAAACTCAATTTCAACTGCATCTGGGTCTTTGCTTAATGCTTTTCTTCCTTGATCAAAAGCACCAAAATCTTTTGTCCCACCATAAGCTCGAAACACATCAGCTGCTTCTTGTCTTGCAAGTTTTAATTCTGGGAATGTGTCATCCAGTATTTTACGCAAGGCTTTTTCTTTTTCTCTAGCTGCGCCTCGGATAATACTAGACTTGCTTCCACCCTCCATAATTGGGGCAGCCAAATCTTTTAATGCTCTTCTTACGATTTCAGCTTGTTCAATTGTTGGGGTTACAGCCCATTCAGCAATCTCTTCTGTTTCTCCAGTTTGCTCGTTTTTTACTTTTTTAAATTTAAGAAAAGGAGCAACGCCTTGGTCGGCAAGAATTGCTTTTTTGAGGCTTCTTGCTTGATCTGGAAATCTTTTAAAAACATCTTGAAGTTCTCCAAGAAGCAAAGTCGGACCTTCATCAATCAACTCACCTTCTTTAAAAGCATCATCATAAAGCTTAGAAATTCTTTCTTGAGCAAAATCTTTACGTTCTTGCATCTCTTCTAAAATATTAGCCCCACCGCTAGTTGGAAATAAATCTTCTGTCAAAGTTTCTTTTACTTCTTCTCTTCCCTCAGCAGTTCTTCTTTCTGCTGCTTCAGAGATTATTTGACTAGGACGCTCCCCTTGCTTTCCTACTAACATTGCAATTTCAGCGGTTGCTCTGTTTGTTTCAGCAGGAATTCTTCCGTCAATTACCGCTTGTACAATGTCATCAGGGGTAACTTGCGCTGTTTTAGCCATGTCTTGTATAACAAGGGCTAATTCACCGTCAGGCAAGTTTCTAACATTTCTTCTAAAAATTTCTTTAGCTTGATTGAACAAATACCCAACAGGTTTTTTAGCATAATTAATTCCAGTATAAAAAACGGGGTTTAAAATTGCACCTTGTATCGCCCCCGATTTTGCTCTTTCAATTCTTGACTCTCCTTCTTCCGCAGAACCTGCTCCTGTAAGACCGCCTATAACAGCACCTTCTCCAACCAAAGCAGGAAACAGGCGTTTTAAAGATGTTGCAAAAGGTGCTATTTTATTTGCAGGAACATAAGCTGCAATAGTGCTTCCTATAATTTTTCCTGTAAAATAAGCAACAGGGTTTGCTTGCATTTGTTTTAAATCAAAATCACGAAGCTCTCGCAATGCTTGTTCGTAAGCTAATTCAGACATTTCTCCTTTTTCAAGAGAACTTTTTAAGTAAGCCCCTGTTTCATCAGCCCACTCTAAAAACGCACCTTGAAGCGCACCTGTCGCAGTGGACTTTGCTTGTTGAATAGGGTCAATATTTAAAACGCTATCTAAAATAGACTTTGCTTCTTGATCTGAAATAGCCATTTTATTGCAATTGCTCTACTTGTTGTAACAATTTAACTTTTTGTATTGGGGTTAATGAACCCCAACCTAATGACCCCGTTCTTAAAATCTTTTCTATGTCCTCTGCTTTAGGATGACTTAAAAAATTTTCTTTGTATTTGCCATAAAGAGCCTTTTGTTCGGTGTTAAAATTTGCTTCTTGCTCTATTTTAGCATCCTTTACAATGCCTTCGTTTTCTTCTTGCTTCTTCCGAAAAGAACCGTATTTGGTTATCACTTCTTTCCAATCTGTATACGGCAAAACAGTGCCAAGTTCTTTTTCTCGAAAGCCTTCGCCAAACGCAATTTCTTTTCTTTGCTCATAAAGTTGATTGTAAAAATCACCTCTGCCTTTTAAAAAGTTTGTTGCTCTTTGTACAAAGTCTGCCCTAACTTCTGGGGTAAATAAAGCACCACTAAGAGGCTTGTCAATAAGGTTTTTAAACTTTTCGCTAAATGCACCTGCGCCTGCTGCTGCTCTAAACTCAGACTCTCGGACAACAGAGCTGGGGTCTAACAACTTCATAAAGTTAAACACCAACGCCAAGTCTCCAACACCTCTTGCCAAAGGATTGTCTGGATCAATCGCAGCAGCTTCTCTTAACCGACTGTAAGCAAAAACTTGTTTTTTCATTTCTTTAGTTTCGTCCAGCCCTTCCCATTCTTTCCTGAAAGAACTTGTGTCTTTTCTTCTCTCGGATTCTTGCTTACTTAAAAGATTTGATATCTGAAGCGTTTTTAGTGGAAGCTCTCTGTCGTATTTTCTTATGTCTTGTACTCTTTTTAACATGCCTGCACCAAGTGCAGTTGTTCCTGCTGTAAGAGACCCGCCAAAAGTAGAACCAGCCTTTCCTGCGTTTTGTGCCATTCCAAGAAAAAATAACAAAGATTTTTCAGCACCAGAAAGTTGCTTTGGTTTGCCTCCAAGCAAACTTGATATGTCGTTCATTTTAAGGCTAGAAAAATCCTTAACACTGACTCCATTTTCTAAATATTGCTTGGGGTCAATTCCAGTTATAACTTCTTTAGCCTTCTTAGACTTTTCACCACCGCCATATATTAAACTGTTATATAATCGGCGATTCTCAGGATTTAAACCAGAAAACATATCGTCTGAAGCTACTCCGTATTTGGAGTAATCTACGTTTTTAACACTACTTTCTAAAATATCAAAAAAACCGGAGGAATCAGAGCCTGTAAACAGAAACGGATCTTGCGCTTGCGCTTGTAATGCAGTCTCAGCCATTTTTATGTCCTATTTCTTCCCATAAAGTAAGCACTTCCTAAAGAACCAAGACCACCTACAATCTGCCCAAACACGGAAGGAGTTGCGACGTTTTGAAGCCCAGTTTGATAACTGTAATTTTGTGCGTTGTAAGGAACGCCTTCAAGAATCCCAGTCGCGTAATTTATTTGCTCATATGGATAATTCCGTTGATCAAGATAATCAGCAAAAGCCAAATCATAGCCTTCTTGATCTACTGCTCGTCTAGCCTCTCCCATGCCAATTAAATTGGATGCTCTTGTCTGAGTTAAGTCTTGAGCCAAAGGAACGTAAGATTGAAGCTCTTGCGCTCTTCGTTGCCTCGCTGCCTCTCTGGATTCATACGCATTTAAACCTGCTGTGTTAGCTTGAAAACGTGCTTGTCGGTCTCTTTCGGACTGTGCTGCGCCAAACTCTAAGCCTTCCCGAGCAGCTTGCGCTCTCGTTTGTGCCATTGCATCCATGCCTTCACCATAGGTTTGACCTTCTTGGATGCCAAGCCTAGAACCGCCAAAAGCTCCTGACCGAGCAGCGTTAGCTCGATTGGCTACTTGATTACGCTCTATTTGTTTTTGTATTTCTGCAATCGCAGGGTCAACACTTTGTTGATACATATCAAGAAATGGTTGCATCTGCTCAATCGTCATTGGTTCGCCGACAAGGGTGTTGTAATCCTGCCCTGCAAACATCTCTGAACCTACGCCTTGCGCTGCGCCGTAAGCTGCGTCAAGGTAACTTGTATCTCCCGAATTCGCTCGCAACATCTCATAGCCAGCAAGTTCGTCAGCTGTTAGAGTGTTTCCATCATAACTTGGTCGTCTTGCTCCCGTGTAAGATGGATAAGGCGAACCTGCCAAAGCTAACGCTTGTTCTGTAAGTGTCCTACCTGCCGAACTCATCCATGATGGAATTTGCGTTCCAGCAACGGTTTTGTCAGCAGTCGGCAACGTGTCGTAAGTTTGGTCAAAGATACCCATTGTATTACCCCAACCCGCCCATTGCGCTTTCTGGCATCGGTGCTTCTGCGACTGGTTCGCTCATTCCTCGCATTGTGCCATCTGGTGACATATCTTGTACCGCTTGGATAATCTCACCTAACTCTGGCAAAAACTTAACCACAACGTTAATCACCTCAGGTGTAATGACTTGATCTAACATTTTTAGCTCATCTTCAGATAAAGAAGAAAGCCTTGCTAAAAGCACCGCTTGGATCTCTTGAGAAGGGCGCATTAACGTCGCCTGAGCCTCTGGAGGCATTTCTTTTGCACTTGGAGGGATATTACCACCTTCCATTGGTGGAGGAGGCGTTGCTCCTGCCATCATTGGATCTGTCATTGGGGGTGGTGTTCGACCTCCTCCCATTGGATCTGTCATTGGGGGTGCGCCTTGAGGCATCATTCTTGGATCAACAGCCATAATTAACTCCTTTCACCATATAATACAGTATGGTCTTTTTGTTGGCAAAATGCACCAATCAACCAACAAGTCGGCTCAAAAATGCGTCGATAAACTTTTCCTAAATAATCGGGCTTTTCTCTTTTCCCGTAAATATACTCAATTTCATTGGCTCGGTGAGTTGCTATGTGTTTCCAAAAGCCCACTCCCTTGCCCTTTCTCATGCGTTTGACTACCCCGATAGCCCAGAAATGATACCCACGCACATGTTGATTAGACAAATGTTCGTCAGTAAATTTATAATCGAGCAACACTTGTCTTCGGGTCATCAAACCTTGGCGTAATAATTCATTGCAAATAACTCTAGTCACTGCCTCAACTAACCCACCAGCTGCCAATGCGCCAAAACCACCGCCTCTTGCGCCAAAAGTTTTAAATAAACTTTTTGTAAAATGACTTGCAACACCGACAGCAGCACCTCGTCCCAAAGCTTTTAATGGGTCTTTACCAATTGCCAAGTCTGCAACAAAAGTTCCAACCCCTGCGCCTACACTTTGCCCAAGTCCCTCTTTGCTAAAAAACGAATCTTTAAAGCTAGGGGTATTAGTAGCGTAGTTTTCGCGAATACTAGCTCTTTGAGTTTCTTT
>NZQM01000072.1 GCA_002695905.1 Parvibaculum sp. | reverse complement strand
TATGGGCATTGTATATCCCAAGTTAAATAACGTAATAGTTATAGATAACGTGGTTATTAAAGAAGATGAACTACAATACCATCTCTCTTGGGATTGGTTGATGCCTGTAGTGGAGAAGATTGAAGAATATCTGAGTGCTAATGTAGGCAAGGTAGGGTACTTTGATGAGTGCTTAAGCAGTAATGATTTAGATATAAGATACAATGCAGTAGTAGAATTTATAAACCAACACAATGAAAGCACAGATTAAATTTAGGATGCCCGATGGTAATGATTGGTATGTGAACAAAGAGTTCAATGACCGACAACACCTTGACAACTATATGGCTCTAGTGTGTAGCACTAAGGACTGCTTCGTAGATGAGGTATGGTATGATGAATCAGAGGTTCACCCGAGTGAACCTCACAAAACAAATAGAGATGAGTAATGAAATGAAATACGCACGAAGGTGTGACGTAACAAACAAGGGAATGAATGAGGGGTATTGCATAAATGATGGTATGATGTACATCAAAGAGGAATCAGATATGATTGCACACCTCAGAAATGTGGAGAAGGAGGGTAACCCCGATTACGATAGAGACATCAAAGAGGGTAGGTTAACTGATGACTACTTGCTATCAGAATACTACGCAACTGAGTATTACTATTGGACTGAGTGGGATTATATAGATGAAGACCACCATTACCTAGAGGATGGAACTGAAATACAAACAATTTAAAAACAAATAGATATGATACGAGTATATTTTGAGAGTAGTTCACACGCAGAGTTGGTGGCTACGTTTGAGACTGAGGAACTATATATGCTATGCCTACCCGAACTTGAGAAGGAAGCAGAGAGGATGGATATGATAGTAACTGAGTCAATGCTAGATGAGGATGAGGTAAAGTATATACAACAAATTAAAAACAAATAGATATGAAAAATTTAAGTTACGTAACAAAAAAACAAGTGAACTCTTTTATTAAAATAGAAACCGAAAGATTGAAGATTAACAATGATGAACTATTAAAGGAAGTTAAGTACGTTTTGTTTGACTTGAATCAATACCCTAACGACAATAAAAATCAAATAAAATTTTATACAAGAGTTTACGAAGAACTCAATGGTGCATAACGTTGAATATATGGTGTGTAACAATACAATAAAAACCAATAAAAGGGAAGCCGAAAACTTTATAGAGTAGGCAACAAATCAAATCAATAATCAATGACTAAATTAATTTTTATGTGGATGGTTCTATGCGGAGTTGTAGAGCCAATGGGTGAGCAGAATGATGATCGTGAATTGTACGTTCTGAGCATAGAGAATGCGGAAGGGAAGACAAAGGTAATGGAACACGCATACAAGGAAGAAATCTATGAGTACATAGAGAGCGGTTCGTTCGAGTACAATGACTTCTTACCTATCGTGAATGACTAGGAGACGAGTGGTAGACATCGAGATTCAGATGATAAGACAAGGCTTATGGGTGGTAAACATCGACAAGGGGAATGACATAGACATATATGCATTCTCATCAAGACAAGAGGCAAGTGACTTCATTATGACGAATCAAGAACTAGAGGAGTATTGGGATAGATTCCTAGCACAACTAAACTAATTTACAAATCAGAGGCTCACTCAAGTGAGCCTCACAACACCAATAAAATGAAAGCAAAGAGAGAAAGAATTGCAGATGCAAAAAAAATATTAAAAATGTATGGATACTACACAGATAATCTATGGCATATCGATGATGTAAAGCAGAACCATAAGGTAGATGATGATACTGCATATGAAATACTTGATAGTACATTAAATTTAGATTGGACAATCGAAACAATTTTTGACATTATAGATGAAAAAGCAAAAGACATTGTATCAGAAGACTAATATTAAAAAATTAATTAATCAGAGGCTCACTAGGGTGAGCCTCACAACACCAATCAAGATGACAAAAGAAGAATTAAAAAGGAAACCTATTGAAGAAAGGAAAGATATTATTGTAGATATAATATCACGTAAGAAGCACAACTTTGGGATGTTCTCAAGGGCGGGGGGAAAGAGATGTCAATCCCTAATTATCAGATGTGTAAAAAAGATAATGAGTAAGAAGGCATTGAGGCAATCTGAGTTTGAGGACTATGTATCTGCACAAGTAAACAAGGTGTGCTCAAACGAGAAGTACGCAGAGATAGGAGATACTGCGGTTAGAGAAGCCATATACTATTGGCTTGAGCTAGGTATTGAGATGAGCGGATACGAATGGAGTCGTGAGTTTGAGTATAGTGCATAATAAACAATTAACTAATCAGAGGCTCACTTGGGTGAGCCTCACAACACCAATCAAATGAGAGTAGTATTTAGAGACAATGACACCCTACAAGTATTCAGACTAGGGACAACATCAAACGACAAGATTGAGGCAGATAAGAAGCGAAAGATTGTGCAGACGTACACCTTCAGTCAACGTCAAATGCAGAGCATACTAGACGATGAGAAGGGGATGAAGAACTTCTTCAACAAGGCAGACTCGAACTGCTTGGATTGTCCCTTCAACAACTTTGGTATGTGTTACACGCACAAGTTCAATCAGTATGTAGGATTCAAGAGTATGTTGAGGTCAATCATCAAGGAGTATGAGACCTTCGAGAGTATACCAACATTCAATCAGAGGATATACAATAGCCTCATTGAGATGTGTGTGGGTAGATATGTTCGGTTCGGCACATATGGTGAGCCATCACTACACCCATTGGAACTGATTGAGGATGTGGTAAAGGTCTGCGACAATTGGACGGGATATACCCACCAATGGCACCGGCATAGAGAGTTAGGCAAATATTTTATGGCGAGTACACACACCCCTATGCAAGAGAGAAAGGCTAGAGAGTTTGGATACCGCAGTTTCATTGCGACACCCGAGAGCCTAGACGAGTATGTGAATTGTCCTGCGAGTAAGGAGATGGGATACAAGTCCTCGTGTTCCAAGTGCGGATTGTGTTCGGGTACTGAGGGTAGAGGAAAGAAATCAATATTCATATTGAACCATTAATAATCAAACAATAATCACTTTGGCACGGTCTTTGCACTATGCCTAGTGAACAATTAATCAAATCAAAAAGGGAGAAGGTACTACCCTAAGTGTACCAAACAAGATGACTAAGCAAGAAGCAATTAACAGAGTAAACGAGGGTGTAGGTTCAATCTATACCAAAGAAGATGTAACGAACCTCATCAATCAGATTGAGGAGACAAAGGTTGAGACAACTGACGAGCCACAAGGACTGCGTGGTGACATCATCAGATACCTAAGTAAACAATGGGATGATAAAGGTGCAGAGATATTCGGAGACCTTCAGATGGAGTTAAAAAATGACAGCATCGTGGAGATGGATGATTGTACTTTCACTCTTGAGTATGACAACAAGATTGTGTTGAGTGAGGTATCCTTTGATGACTATGAGATAGAGGACAAGGTAGATAGATGCTCAAGAGATTTGAAGGAGTGGGTTGGAGCCACAATCGTTGAGGCTTTTACAATCGTTGAGGAACTTAGTAAAGATGTGGACACATCAATAGATGAGCAGGTTGCACTAGGAGAGGAACAACAAGCAGAGCAGTAGACAATTAATTAATCAGAGGTTCACCTAGGTGAACCTCACAACACCAATCAAATGAGATACACAATTAAACTACCACAAGACCAACAAGACATCGTTGTAGATGCTCTTAAGACCTATCAAAAAGCCATTGAGAGTTTATGCCCTACTGAAAATGAGACCATCTCAAACACACAATTTGACTTGTATAGTCTGATTGGAATGTTCAAGGACAAAGAGATTGAGATACGCATTGAGATGGATGAGGAGATACACAATTCATTCGTTCATAGAGGACATAATGTTGACTTCCCAATATACGATTAACTAAAAACAAATAGAGATGAATAGTACAATAACAGAACTGAGTAGCGAGGGTATCGCTAACGTAATCAGAGACCAAGCAGACATACTTATCACCGGATATAGTATGCCGAGAAAAGACCTAGAGACTTTCTCGCAACAATTAATAGATGATGATGTGATAGATGAGATATACTTCATCATAGAACTAGATTCAGAATAACTAAAAACAAATAGATATGAGTACATTTAATTTACAATACCCTCAGACCAATATGAGATACATCAATGAGGATGGCAACACGAGGTTCGTTACGGACTTCAAAGGATTCACAATGCTAAGGGCGGTGAGTAAGTATAGCACCAATGATATGTGCAAGGGCAGAGCAAGGATGTATCTAGATGAGGATACAGATGTTGATGTGAAGGCATCAATGAAAAGAGGAGAGGGTAGCTTTATGTCTGCGGTATTACGTGGAGACCTACTCGATGCAATGAGAAATGCAGACGAGGGAAACTACCAAGCATTAGTACAAGGTTTAATTAAAAAAGAGATAGAACTATGAGCAACGAGAACAGATTTTACAAGCTATTAGGTGAGTACGAAGACCTAAAGGATTCATTGATGGAGTACACAGACCTACACGATGGAATGTATTATGACATACAAGGATACTATAGTGAGGGCTATGAGGAAAGCCTACTCGAAGACCTAAACAATCAAGTGAAGGCGTGTCGCAAACTCCTCAAGGGATACAAGGAATTAAATTATATATTTTGTTAAACAACTAAAACAACAGATATGAAAGTAACAATAAGCCATAGAGCAGTATACCATAAGATAGCAGAGGTAGAGATAGAGATACCTAGCAACATAGAACTAGATGATGTATCAGATTATCTGATGGAGAATGAACACCTATATGTAGACAGACTAGATAACAAGATATCAGTATCAGAATACGAATACGGATTCGGTATGGGTATAGGTGGAGATTGGACAGATGAAGACCAACCATCAGAGACAAGGTACGATATTGAATCAGAAAAATATGGAGGTCACTTATGAAACCACACACGAACATAGTAGATTGGCTAGACTATTGGGATAGCTTTGATCTAGAGAGATACATCCTATATCTGAAACTGAAGAAAGACTTTGGCACGGATATTGCAGATGACATAACCGAACAATAATTAAATCATAATCAAATGACAGAACTAGAATACGACAAATTCCCGCAGGAAGTTAAAGCAATAGTAGATACCTATGATGACAATGAGAATCTATACGAGGAGTGTCATCGAATACAAAAAGAATTAGAACATATCGGATGGACGTGTGACTACGATTTATCGGGAGAGGTTTTTAATGTAACACCAATGTATATATGAGTGATAGAGATAACTTCGTAAGGATAGCGATGGCTATCATCAAGAGAGACTATCCGTTCCGACCACAGAGGATGGCGGTAGCAAGTAAGATGTACTCAAGGTGGGTACAGAGAAAACAAATCATAGGTTCACTCGGGTGAACCTTATAAATCAAATCAAATATGTTGAAATTTAACGCACAAAACATTGATGAACTTCACCAAGAATGTATGTCAAGGTCTAATGAAATTTCTTTAGCCACTGTTAAGTCTATAATTTTTGCGTGTGAAAACAATCTAGAAGAAGTTAACGTAGGCTCTGCAGAAAACATAAACATAAACATAACTTGTAAAAGGGATAGCTTCATTCAATCTTTGGAGATTAATATACCTAGATGTTTAGAGATGGAGGAGTACGAGCTTGTTATAAAAGCTAAAGATTGTATAGATAAACTTAATAATAAAGACGATGAGTAAGATAAGATTGAGATACCACCTAGGACGTGGCGAGAACTACAAGAAGTGGCAGATACGAAACCGAGATGGTAGCGTAGAGTACATACACCCCGATGATATGGTGGTAGCACTTAGCAACGCACGACTACACAACAGACGCAAGGTAGCAGACAAGATATACCAAGGCGAGAACAAGACCGTGTGTGCGTGGATTGATTGTGAGATACTATCAAAGGGAACAGAGTTGTGGATACACGATGAATGGAAAAATATATGCTACAATCCAAGGGAGACACCGCATTGGACATTGTTCACAGAGCAAGGGAAGATAGGTGCAACGAACCTTGACAACAAGATGCTTGACTATGTATTCATAAAAGGCACAGAGATATATTACAAATAAAATAAAATCAAATGAGCAAATCAAAATCAAAGGCGGTGGATAACGGTGTTCACCCAACAATTAATAACATCCTACAATCATTCATTGTGGTTGCAGGAACAAAATCAAATAACAATGACAGAGAAAGAGAAGGCGTGTGATGTATACGCAAAGAAGATAGCAAAGCTATTCAGTGTAGATGAGAAGGACATCTTCAAGAAGAAGAAGACTCAAGACATTACTGATGCAAGGCAACTGCTATACTACCTATGCTCAAAGAGACCTATGAGAACCGTAGCAATCCAAAGGTATATGAAGTCTAGGGGTTATGACATCGGTCACTCATCAATCAGATGGGGACTAGCATCGGTGAAGAGAAAGATTGAATATGACAGAGACTATCAGTCGGTGATTGAAAAGCTATCGTGATGGTAGAGATATTCAATCAAGCAAGTAGAGACCACTCCGCAGTAAGTATGGATAGCGGAGAGCATCAAGGGTTTATCTCCTATGGAATAAAGATTATTAAGGATCGTCACAACAAGGTCACCATCTTGAACACTAACAAGGGTGAGTATTACGAAGAGATAAGTGATGATGAGTATGACATATTCAGAGATAGGGGTTGGCTTTGTGGAATATATACACTATCTTTGTCAAGCTACAAAAGAAAGCTTGATGAAATCACAAGGCGAATTACCGATGAGGTAAACGGAAGGAGACGCAAGAAGGTTCTTGTATCTCTGAAGGAAGAGAGAGACATCTTCTCAAGCAAATATTTTAAGGTGAATCAATTATTAATTAAATCAAATCAAGATGGCAAACGCTAAAAAGAAATCAGTGTTCGAGACACTGAACGCAATCAACGTCAATGGACGTACAGAAACTAAGAACGGACTCACATATCTATCGTGGGCTTGGGCTTGGGCAAC
>NZQM01000071.1 GCA_002695905.1 Parvibaculum sp. | reverse complement strand
TTCTTGCTCTTCTAAAAATTCTTTTAAATTTTCTTTGTAACCTTCCATCATGTGATCTGTTATACGATCTTTTAATCCGCCTCGGTCAATCTTCCTATATGGCTTAGTAGGATTTACTACATTCGCGCCATCGTTAGAAAAGTACAACATTGTCTGAGATTTACTAGGGCCGTAGCACAGGCGGGGTATACGAGCAATTAAATCACTTCCCTGTACGCAAGATATTTGGTTATCTAAATTCATTGGTCTCTTAAAACCTTTGAAAAATACGTTTGGTTTACCAAAGGTAACTAAGTTTATATTCTCGTGTTTGCCATTCAGCATAGAGGCGGATAACTCTGCTAACGCTCCACCAAGACTATGCCCACAGATTAACGTGCGCTTCTTAGGGTCTATGTGTTCTTTGACTTTCTTCCATACAGACTTGTGCGCTAAAGCAAACCCACCGTGACATAGCCTCCCCGCATAAGGAACAGGTATAATATTAAGGTCTGTTAAAATATCTAGCTTCTGTCCGGTTCCTCGGAACGCTATGATATCTATAGACTTTCTTTTAGCTATATATACTGTGGTAGATGTCCACTTACTTTCTATTTTAATCGCGTCTTTATTGCTATCACGATAGGACTTCATAGACCACGAGCAAGCCATATTAAGAAGTACAGGATCAAGTTTCATTTGTCAGCCTTATGTTCTAGTCTTTTGAAGATTGCTCCAAGCATTTCTTTTACCTCTCGTATGTCTTCTCTATAATCATCTTTAGAAACATATTGCAGCGGTATAGCCTTCATGTCTGCATCAATTCTGTCTAACAATACGAATACACGATTTACCATCCAGCCGCCTGTAAAACCAACTAAAGCAATACCTACGTTAAACACTATCTGATAGTCCATTACTCTGCACTCAAATTAAAAATTAACAATAAAATTGCAGCTATCGCACCTACTCCTAACCCTATAAAAACAAACACTAAAAAAACAACTTTCATTAATTCTGCGTCAGCGTTATTTTTATTTAACCGCATCTTGCTTTTTAAAGCTCTCTGCCTCTGCCGTCTATTATTCTCTGCAACAATTTTTGCCCAAGTTGCGCTTTTACCTTGGTCAATATACATCCATTTTATTTTATGCTCTAATTTGGCTACAGCCTCCTGCTCTTCTATGTAGTCAATTGCTTCACCTAGCGTTGACCCTTCCTCTAAACCATACTTTGCTTGCCGCTTTTCTTCTTTCTTAACCGCTTCGTTTATATCTTGCTTGGCATCAAAGAATTGCCTGACTGTAGACCGCATCTCTCCAATTTCTTTTCCTCGATCTACTCCAGCTTTTAAAATAGTATATGCTTTGAAAGCAGCTTGAGCTGCTACTGCGACTTCAATCATCGTACTTCCTCCCAGCAGAAAAATATTTCTGGGTCTTCAGGGCGATAATTTAGCCTTTGTGCAAATGCTGCCCCATATTCAATAAATAACTACCGTGTCTGTGTCATTAAAAAACAACATCTTACCTTCGCACACAATATTCCAATCTAAGCCCTCCTGCTCACTGCGAGAAGGCACTTCAATAACTACATGCCTAGCTAACCATTCTGTATCATCTTGCAATACGCGCCAAGCGTGTTCCTCTGTACCCCTTCCGGGTTGACCCTTAGCCTTGTTAAACCTAATTCTATACTTGGGCATCGTGTAATTTTGTGCGTTTGTGCAAACTACTGTGGAACGCACAGGGTCTTGTAATATTAAATACTTTATCGTATTCGGTTTGACTAACAAGGTGTGTCTTTAATTCCACTTTTTTGTCTGTTAAAGGGATCAAGTGGATCAACGGCTGACCATACTTTAAAGAAATTATAGAATTTGATTTTGGCAAAAACATATTGATTGCAGGGAACGTATTGTGCTTAAAGTTCAAAACCCCAGAAGGTATATAGATTTCTTTTAGTTCGTCAAAATGCCAATCAACTTTACTAAACAAAAAGTTTACATTTGAATTACATCGCAAATGCCACGGAGGATTAATTTTTACATGTTCGTGGGTGCTATCTTTTATATAACCTTCATACTGTTTTGGAGAGTGAAACTCACAAACAGAACAGCAATCTGCAAATTGATACCTTACACCCTCTTCATTTACTTGAAAATTTACGTCTGACCACAAAGGTATAACAAACCCTTGAGAAAAATAATCGGTTAAACCATTACACGTTTTCATTGAAAGCAAAGGAGGAGCAACTTCTTTGTTTTTATTTATTAATTTATTTGGGCCGGGAAGTTTTTTAAACCACTCCGGCGTATAAAAAGAAGCTTTTTTTATCGGAGTGTACTGCAAGACTTCATTTCTTATAGTAAAAGCATCTAACGTAATTTTTTTCTTTGGGAATAAAAACAACATAGTTATTTAGGTTCCGAAGGCCATACCACATTATCGGGAAATCCTTTTTGCTCTCGTATAGCTCTTAGTTTTTTCCGATACTCTTTCCATTCCGTTCTTTTTTCTACTGTAATTGGAGCATCTAACAACATTAACCAATCAGTGTTTCTTAATTCTGCCTTGGCTTCTTCCCACAGCAACTCAGATGGAGTTGCCTCTTCAGGCATCGGAGGTAATTCTCCTTCTACTTCTACCCAGCCCATATCGGAATAACTTGGGCCTAACCAAGACAAATCTCCTAACTTATCTATAACGCCGTGCAAACCAAATATTGGCCCCCAATCTTCAGGAAGATCTCCGGGTTCGTTTAGTGGCTTTCCGTCTGACAGTCTTTTTAGTTGCCACAGCATCTTCTTCACCTGACATAGTTTTAGAATTTAATCCCGGTTGTTCTTTTGCGGGAGGTAATTTGTGTGCTGTTTCCGACATTAAACCTCTCATGTCGGGTTGAGGCGCAAAAGGAGCAAAGTGCATTTGTTCCTCTTCTGTAATATTCCATTCCCTCCAACTAGAAAAGTCTTTCCTCGGTTGTATCGCTATATGGCATCCTACTTGTCCAGCTAATTGATGAATAAATTCAATTACCTCTACTGGTTGCATGTGGTTCCAACAGTAATAACCCTCATTAGACTTCATGCCTATTTCTATAATGCCTCCACCCGCTGTGCCAACAGTCAAGGCTTGGCATCGGTGAAGAATACTATCCAAATTTGCCTTTTGAATTTTACTATGTACTTCTTTATTATATTTATCTAACTCAGAATTACTTGCTGGCTTTTTCTTTTTAGCTGTCATTCCTTTCCCTTTATTGTGGATTCCAAGAAACTACAAATTGACCTCCGGGGCCACCTACTACTATGGGGTAATTAGCTCCCGGCGTGACTGATACACAGTTTGAAGTGGAAGGAGTTGAATTATTTCCCGGATTCCCCGCATTACCCGGGTTACCCAGAAGTCCCGCTGAACCTCCTTGTCCTCCTCCGCCTGCAAAAAAACCATTGCCCGGATCATAATTGCCCACATACCCCGGCTTAGAATTATAGTCGTTTGTGCTTCCAGCACCTCCGCCGCCACCAGCTCCTGCCGTATTACCATTGGTTCCAGCGTTTCCATTTCCAACAGGGCCAGCACCGCTTGTATCAAAGTATCTGCTATTCCCTCCTGTTCCTCCGCCCGGATTACCAGCCGTTCCCGGTGTGTTTATAGCGGGAGATGCGCGACTGAACCCACCTCTATTGGTGCGGCCTCCGCCGCCACCAGCATTTCCTTGAACTGGCGAACCAACGTCCGTTCCCCCAAAGAAAGGCATACCCGCACCGCCTGCTCCTACTTGGTTTTCGAGACTAGTGAAAGGAACACTACCCGGATTCCAAGTACCACAACCGGGACTACCTCTAGAGACTGCTTCATTAGAGTTTCTAAAGCCAAATAAACCTCCTTTACCAAAGTAGCCTGCCCTCCCTCCTGTACCCGCATTACCCGCTGTGCCTCCATTTCCTCCCGCAAAATTAAGACCAATCCCTGACGTAGTTCCCCCAGCACAACCCGTACTACCAGCATTGCCAGCATTGCCAGCATTTCCTACTCCACCTGTACCGCCACTAAAAATATTATTGTTTCCACCACGCCCAGTTGGGCCACCACTACCGGGAGTCCCGTGTCCATCGCCTGAAGTTCTTCCTGCATAACAAGTGCTATATCCTGAACCACAAGGGTTAGAGGACATCATCGCCGCACCGCCGCCGCCGCCGCCACCACCATTCCCTGCGTTGCCCGTTCCTCCGGTGTTTCCCGCAAAACCATTACCACCTTTTGCGGTAACGCTTACCAGAGAAACTCCTGTAGGTACTGCAAAAGTACCAGACGAGTTAAAGGTTTCAGAGCCACCGGGAACTGTTCCCGCGCCCAAAACACCAGCTTTTGATGATCCTATAGGCATTTTTTACTTCCTCTTTGTTTCGCAAGGCAGTCCCAAACTGGGCCTTTTATCCCATTTGTAATCAGAGTAAGGGCCGTCCTTATCTACATAATGGAGCATAAATTGTACATTAATTTTTGAGCCGGAAAAGGGCATAGGGTTTCTCCAATGCATCATTTCACAGCCTTTGTATACGGCAGCATCTCCCGGTTCAAGCAACATTTGCGTTTGAGGAGATCCTTCTTTTTTAAAATATATGGGCCACGGATGTCCCAGCGTAGCAACATTAACCGTTACCGAATACTCGCAAGAAGGTCTGTCTACATGAGCAGACAATACGTCTTCTCCCATATAAACCCTAGAATACGAGTAAGTAGGATAAAGTTCTTTCCCTACATTTTTTTCTATCTCAGACAGTTTATCTACTAAAATAGTTTCTATCAAAGGATCTGCATAACGACTAAATCGACTAGTAGGGTCTTTTGCCTTGTCAGTTGTAGGATTTAAATTATCCATATAACTGCTTTGGTTTACGCAATACTCCATATAAGTAGAAATCGTTTGAATAAAATCTGAAGAAATAAAATTATTAATACTAAGGTAGCCATTTTTATCAAAGCTTTCAGATACCTCACTCATAATAAAACCATCCAGTAACTATGTACTTATCTTGGTTACCGAACAAAGTATTGCCTCGATGAGCATGCGTAAAAGCAGCAGGCCACAAAATCATCATGTTTTTTTCAGGGCTAACTCTAAGTTGGTGATATAAAAATTCAGTTTCTCCCGCCGACTCTTGAGGTATTGTATTCAAGTAAAGGCTATATACTAGAGCGCGGTTAGCGTGTACGCCGTTTCCTTGTTCTCCGTGCCATACATGATAGCCTCCTCCGGGGCTAGTACACTGCATTTTCATAGTATCTGCATTTACTTGTTCAGTACAAAGAACTGAATATTTTTCAAGATACTTTTCGTAGCAACCCTGAAGTCCGCCAAAGAACATATCTACCGCATCTATGTTATTAAAAGGAAGCATCGTATGGGATCTTATGTTCATTCCTATCGAGTAATCACTCTTTACATGATTGCTGGCGTTTTCACCTTTAATCCTATCGAACCCAGCTCCCTGACCCTTTAAACGATTAAACTCAGAAATCAAATGCTCACAATAACCTTCTGGAAAAACACTTTTATAAATACCAATAAAATTATCTTGTGTAAAAGTTGCATTATTATTTTGTTGGGTTTGATTTTTTTGGCTATAGTCTTGCTTAAGTATCGGAGCATTGTTCGCATACCCCGTAAAAGTTTGATCTTTCATTTAAAGTTTGGCCCCGATACCCACGCTACTAAAGATTGACGATGCCCTTTCGTAACAGGGGTTACTTGGTGTAGCGTCCACGCTGGAAAGGCTACAAGAAGTCCTCGTTCCTTTGGCATTTTATGAGGCTCACCTGTAACAAGAATTTCTAAATTACCCCCCTCATATTGAGAAGGACAAGCTAATTGCAACACTAGGGAAAGCTTCCTACTAATGCGTTTGCCTCCAAAGTCTTGATGCCAACCGTATGTTCCTTGGTTATTATCTAAATAGTTAGTAAGCTGCAATGGCTCACCAAATCCTACTAAATCAAAACCAAAGTAATCTGCATTCAACTCAGAAGCTATAGTACCCAACCTATCAAATAACCAATTAAACTCTTGAGAGTTTTCCACCCAATTTACATCGGATCTTCTTATATTTTGATTTACTTCTCCAGCAGCACCATTGCCCACTTGAGCAGACTGGGTTGCATTTTGAGCTAAGTTTTGCAAAAAATTTAATTCTTCTCCTGAAAACCCTCCACCCCAAGTAGCATAAGGAACAATATTCCTAGAAGCAGGAGTTAGCACATGCTGCATAAATTATTTTTCTCTATGAGTTAGTGTAAAGTGTATAAATTTAGTAGAGCTTTTTCCTAGATTTGTACTTATTGCGTGAGGTAACCACGCATTAAAAATAAGAAAAGAACCCGGAACTATGTTATCAAAGTGTATCTCAGGAGTTGCATTGGTAACATTTAACTGAGGAACAGGGAATAAATCTACACAAGACTTACTAAAACGAGGGTCTTTAAATATCGGGTAACCACCGTTATCTGAGGACTCAAAAAAATAAAACCCACACATCTGAGTGTTTGCATGAACATGAAAGCTATGTCCTCCGCTCTCGTTTATTTCTTGCCCCCACATTCCATTTACAAAAAAATCATATCGCTCTAAGTTGTACCCTTGTTCTTCTAACGCTCCTACCGATACATTAAAAAAAGCATCACGCAAGAAAGTTAAACTGGGATCGTTTACCATAGAATTAGTTTGTAACACTGAAAAACCACACCCTTCTCGCATTTCATTGATATAAGGTGTGGCTTTATTTTTTACTTCTTCAACCCAATCTGGGCGCTCCTCTCTATATATTAAAGAGGGGAAATAGGCAAAGCATTCCACTTATGATTCAATATAATTCATCAAAGCAGTAGCCATTGTTATAACGTCCGAAGCTGAGATATCAGTTCCTTCGCCACTTCCTAGTCTGCGATTTTCGATAAGAATTTCTTTTGATAGTCTTACCGATTCAAGACGCTGATGTCTTTGACCGTTAGCGTGGTTAACTTCAAGATCTGCTTGCTGTTCTGTTGTAAGCGCCATTAGGCAATCTCCTGTTTTCTTTGTATTAAATTAAGATAAATTTTTCATTGGTATAGTTACATACCACGTTGTGCCGCCGTCTGGTGTCATAAAGAACCAGATGTCAGTCGCATTAGCACCAGTGGTACGACTAACGGAACCACCCGGAAACTCAACGGTTCCCCCTGAAAAAGCTACAGTCCTACTGGGTGTCCCATCGTTTGTAAGAATTAACGTAAATGACGATGCGCGATTAGAAACAGAGTTCTCTCCAGAGAGAGTAAAAGTCACATTGTCGGTCAATGTCGCTGTAAACACCTGAGCAGTGGAAGCATCAAGAGTCTTCGCGCTACCAGTATTGCCCAGTGCGCTCAGCTTGTCTGAAAATATTCCGGTTAAGAAACTAGCAGTTACATTGACCTCGCCCGTTCCTTTGGGAGTAACATCAATCCCTACATTAGTATCATCACCAGTAGCAGACAAAGTTGGATTGTTGCTTGTGGCAGCATTCGCTAAAGTAAGTTCGTTTACGGCAGAGGTTGTTGCTGTGACTTTGAGCAACTCAGCATTGTTGGTATCGTTGATTCCTGTGCCAACTTTAGGACTAGTAAGCGTCTTAGAGGTTAATGTCTGAGTATCACTAGTTCCTACAACATCTCCACTAGGTATAGCCTTGGCGCTATCTTTAACTAGCTTTCCAGTAGTTCCATCAAAAGCTGTAAAGTTGTTGTTAGTAGCACTTCCCGGCCCAACAACATCGCCGTCAGTAATATCTTCAACTAAGGAAAGGGCATCAACTACAGCAGCTCCTGCACCAGCTCCGTCTAAATAAACAACTTTTGTTTTGCCAGTGGCTATCGTTACAGTAGCCCCTGAACCTTGCTTTATAGTTATGGACTGACTGCCAGTAGTAGCATTCTCTATCCACATAACCCTTGTATTTGTATTAGGGCCAATAGTTAGTTCTCTGGTTGCCGTAAGAGATGCTCCAGAAGTAACTTTAAAGTAGAGCGCACGAGCAGGGTCTGAAGCACCATCAGCTACTGTCGTAGTAGCGTTAGCATCAGAAGCAAAAGCCGCTTGAGTAGCATACCCTAGCGCCTCTCCAACAAGCTCTAAATTTGTATTTGTACTTGTACCCCAAGTGCCGCTTTCGTCACCTGTGGCAATTTCTTTTAATCTTAGATTGTTTACATAAGTAGCCATCTATATCTCCACTGACTATAGCGAAGCGTCACCCTTAGCTGAGGGAACGCTGGTTGCATAAATCGTTGTGTTTTGTCTTAGCGACAAAGTCGCTCCGCAATTTGAGCAAGTATCTGCTGCAAGTTCTGACTCATCCAAATCATAACCACAATGAGCGCAAACTATTTCTATTTCGTGCTTAGGGTCTACAACGCCATCAATTGTTTTTGCTTCA
>NZQM01000070.1 GCA_002695905.1 Parvibaculum sp. | reverse complement strand
TTCAATCATGCCTGCTACTGCAATAGGTGTCTTGTCTTCTAGATAGGGACCGATGATCTGAACGCCAACTGGCAAACCTTCATTGGTCAGCCCAACCGGTGCAACCGAAGCGGGCAGATACGACAGGACCGCGGGGCCGGCCCAAATAAGGACATCCATGTAGTGGCGGTCCTTCCCGTTCACTGTGAGTTTCCGCTTGCTCCAACTTGGCGCATGGTCATGGGGGAAGGCTGGCCGCATGAGTGTGGGGGCAAGGACAACATCCCAATCTTGATAGAAGGCTGCCCACTTGGCTCGGATATGTTCGCGTTTTTCGTGCCAGTCCAGCCAGTCGCCATGGCTCATCAAACCGCCGCGCGCTTGCAGAATTTCGTGGGATTTGTCATCCGGTACCGCTTGGGCGAGCAGGGTGCGCCACTTCTCCTGGACCTTCGGCGGCATGCCCCGTGTCACCACGGAATGGAGCAGCAGGAGATAGCATTCGGTGATCTCCTCCAGTGTGAAGTCAGGCCGTGCGGCGAAATCCACTTTTGCGCCTGCATCTTTGAGAGCGTTGGCAGCATTTGTGATATGGGCGGCTGATTGTGTATCGATCTCGCAATAGGGATCATCGAGCCAGACAGCAACCCGCAGGTCCTTAGGTGATGTCGCGCGGGCCTGTGGCAGCGACAGGTTCCAGCCGACAGACGATGCAGCATTGGGCCCGGCAACCACATCTAGGAGTAAGCCGAGATCGCTTGCCGAGAGACCGAGTGGCCCCACAACCGACAAATCACTTTCTGACAATGCGCCAGGAGGTCCGGGTAGGTGTCCCCGCTTTGAGACAATGCCATAGGTCGGTTTATGCCCATAGACGCCACAAAGATGGGCTGGTGTGCGGATCGACCCGCCAATGTCGCTGCCGAGTTCCAACGGGGTGAGGCCTGCCGCAAGCGCCGCCGCGGCACCGCCTGATGAGCCGCCGGGGCCACAGGTCACATCCCATGGATTGTTGGTTGTGCCATAGACGTCGTTATAGGTCTGCAGGTCGCCCGATAGAAAAGGCACATTGGTTTTGCCGAAAATCACGGCACCGGCATCAATGATGCGCTGGACGGCATCCGCATTTTGTGTCGGGCGGTGGTCTTTCCACATGGGCGCGCCGCCGACAGTCGGCATCCCCACAACTTCCAAGGCGTCTTTTATGGTCATCGGAAGCCCGTGCAGCGGCCCCCAGCTTTCACCTTTGGCACGGGCTTCATCCGCCAATTGTGCCTTTTGAGCCGCGCCCTCAAAATTCGTAGCGACAATGGCATTAACCTTAGCGTTTTGGGTCTCAAAACGGCTTTGGAAATGCTCCGTGAGCTCCGCTGAGCTCACTTCTCTCTTTCCCATGGCAGCGAGCAGCACTGATGCTGGCTGGTAATGCCAATTGGTCATCTGAGCCTCCGATTTTCTGTTTTTGTTGGCCAAGAGACTAGCCGTCTTGAGGTCGTCTGCAAGCGCAATTGGCCCTTTTACGCCAAGCGTTGTTTGGAACCGCGGAAGTCTCTAAACTCCCCCCAAACGGCAAAAGTCGACAATTTTAAGGGAGAGAGAGCCATGAAAGGCCTGATGCAAGACTGGCCGCTCACGGTGATGAGCATTATTGACCACGCAAACCGGTTTCACGCAGAGCGGGAAATTGTAACCCGCACGGTTGAGGGGCCTATTCACCGGTGCACCTACTCAGATATCCATTTGCGGGCGCGCAAATGTGCTCAGGCTCTCCAAAAATTGGGCATGAAGCAGGGTGACGTAATCGCCACGATGGCCTGGAACACCCACCGTCACATGGAAGCCTGGTACGGCATCATGGGCATGGGGGCTGTTTGCCACACACTGAACCCGCGTTTGTTTGCTGAGCAGCTCACCTACATCATCAACCATGCCGAAGATCAGTTCATCTTCTTCGACACGACTTTTGTGCCGGTGATTGAAGCCGTTGCGGACACGCTCCCGAACGTGAAGGGTTACATCATCCTGACCGATAAGGAGAACATGCCTGAGACGAAGCTCAAAAACGTCTATTGCTACGAGGAAATCGTCGAAGCGGAAGATGGCAATTTTGAGTGGGCGGACGTGGATGAAAATGATGCCTGCGGCCTCTGTTACACCAGCGGCACCACCGGCAATCCCAAGGGTGTTCTCTATTCCCACCGCTCAAACGTGATCCATGCCCTGGCCGCCAATGGCGCAGATGCTATCGGCATGCGGTCTATCGATACGGTTCTACCGGTTGTTCCCATGTTCCACGCCAATGCCTGGGCAATCACTTTTGCTGCTCCGGCAAGCGGCGCGAAACTCGTCATGCCAGGCGCCAACATGGACGGTGAGAGCATTTACGAGCTTTTGAGCACAGAGCATGTCACCGTGACAGCAGCTGTTCCGACTGTCTGGTTAATGTTGCTGGGTCATCTGGAAGCTAGCAACGCCAAACTGCCAGACCTGACCAAGGTTGTGATCGGTGGTTCAGCGGCTCCGCGCTCCATGATTGAAACCTTTGAGCGCGACTATGACGTTACCGTCATGCACGCTTGGGGCATGACGGAGCTGAGCCCCATGGGAACACTTGGGTCTTTCAAAGCGGGTATGGAGACGCTGCCATTTGAAGAGCAGCTCGACATCAAAGTGAAGCAGGGCCGCGCCATCTACACGGTAGAAATGAAAATCACCGATGATGATGGCAATGATCTGCCGAACGATGGCGTAGCCTTTGGCCATTTGATGGTGCGCGGTCCGGCGATTGCGGGGTCCTACCTAAAGGGCGAAGGCGGCAACATTCTTGATAAGGATGGCTGGTTCGATACCGGGGACGTGGCAACTCTTGATCCGCTCGGTTTCATGCAGATCACAGACCGCGCGAAAGATGTCATCAAGTCCGGTGGCGAATGGATTTCCTCAATTGAGTTGGAGAACACCGCCATTGGCCACCCGGATGTGGTTGAAGCAGCTGTCATTGGCATCGTGCACCCTAAGTGGGATGAACGGCCTCTCCTGATCGTCATCCCAAAAGAGGGCAGCGATCTCACAAAAGAGAGTGTTCTTGAGTATATGGACGGTAAGATTGCCAAGTGGTGGATGCCTGATGACGTTGTATTCGTGGAAGAAATTCCGCATACAGCGACGGGCAAAATCCAGAAACTGACGCTGCGCGAGCAGTTCAAAGACTACACACTGCCAACGGCGACAGTAGCGGAATAATCCGCTGCGATGTTGGCGTCATAACTGAGGCAAAGGGGATACGAAAATGGGCGATCGGTCGGCATGGGTAAGCTGGGGGTTCCGGCTGGCGCTCTTTTCAGTGGTTATTGCAGTGATAGCAGTTCTGGGGCTTCGCCTTGGAATTATGCCGCTCCCTATTGCTCTCTTCGCGGGCCTTGGCGGCGGCTTCATCGTTGGTGTCATTGCCATCCTGCTGTCCATTGTGGGACTGGTGATCACGCTGACATCGGACAAAAGCGGCAGAGGGATTGCTGTCGCCGCCATTTTCCTCAGCTTGGCGATTGTGGCGCCGGTGGGAGCCGCAATCATCAACGGATCTTCCGTTCCGCCAATCCACGACATCACAACGGACCTGACCGACGTGCCAGTGTTTGTGGCTGTGCGGGCGCATCGCACGCCGGCACACAATTCATTGGATCGCTCAAGTCCTGACAACCTGGCAGAGCTTCAGCAGGCAGCCTATCCCGACATTCAGCCCATCTTGTTGGACCGTCATCCCGGCGCTGCCTTTGAGGACGCCGTGACCGCTGCTCAGGCACTTGGCTGGGAAATTGTCTCAGTCGCTGTCGAAGAAGGGCGCATTGAGGCGACGGACACCACCGTGTTGATGGGCTTTAAGGACGACATCGTCATTCGTGTGCGCGACGAAAACGGGGCAGCGCTCATCGACGTACGCTCAGTCTCAAGAGTTGGCGAAAGCGACCTTGGGGCAAATGCCGCACGGATCCGGGCCTTCCGGGACGAGCTTAAGGGTTAGTCGCTCCCAATCTTGGGTCCCTGTCTCCGGGGTTGCAATGCATCGTCTGTCTCATTAAATAAGTAATTGTTTAATTAAAGGCCGGTGACAAAACGGTCCGCCAACCTGGGATATGAGAATGGCGCGTGATCAGTTAAGCCAGGCATTTGGTGCACTGGCTGATCCAACCCGCCGCGCGATATTGGCGCGGCTGTCGAGAAGTGAAGCGACCGTTGGGGAGTTGGCAGAGCCCTTTGACATAAGCATGCCCGCCATTTCCAACCATCTGAAGGTATTGGAGAACGCGGGGCTCATTGCGCGCGAAGTTGATGCACAACGTCGGCGTTGCCGATTGACTCCTGGCGGGTTGAAAGAGGCAAAAGCATTCATGGCCCAAATTGCTGTCTTTTGGGAGGATGGCTTTGAGCGCCTTGATGAGTTGCTCGCGAAAAGCGAAGACCTTGATGACAAAGACGGGGGGGCCTGAAATGGCGTTGGCATCCGACAACGAGCAAGACTTCACACTTGAGATCACAAGGATTTTTAAAGCGCCGAGAGACCGGGTCTTTAAGGCCTGGAGTACACCACAGCATCTGAGTGCCTGGTGGGGTCCAAAAGGTTTCTCGCTCCCTGAACATGATTTTGACGTGGTGGAGGGCGGCGCGTGGCGTGTGGTGATGAGCGCACCATCAGGCTCGCAGCACATTGTAAGTGGCATTTTCAAGGAAATTTCGCCGACAGACCGGCTGGTCTTCACCTGGGGCTGGACCATTGACGGCACCCGGTCACACGAGTCGACGGTGACCGTCACTTTCGAAGATGTAAATGTCGGCACAAAGGTCCACCTGCATCAGGCTATGCTCACCAGCAAAGCCGACAGGGATGGTCACCAGGATGGCTGGAACGGGACCTTCGACAATCTTCAGGATTTCCTGGACGGAAAACCACGGGAGATCAGGACAGCCGATACTCAGACCTGAGTGATGGATCACCCTCACAGGTGAGTTTGCCGTCTGCAACCATTTTAATCACATGCGAAAGCACGGACCTCGCTGCTGCGGGGTGCAGGCGCTTGTCTGTCGCCTCATACATGATCGGAACCATGTCGGCGATAGTGGTTCGTCCAGAATTGATCTGCTCAACGATCTGCCGCTCGCGGTCTTCGCGGTGGGCAATGAAAGACCGAACGAAGGGCTTCGGGTCGGTGATCGCCGGTCCATGGGTCGGCCAATAGAGCTCATCATCGCGATCCAGCAACAGTTCCAGGGAAGCAATATAGGTTGCCATATCACCATCGGGAGGGCTGACGACACTGGTTGACCAGCCCATGACATGGTCACCTGTGAAAAGTGCTTTCTCTTCCCGTAGGGCAAAGCTCATATGGTTGGATGTATGACCCGGCGTAAAGACACACTCTACGCTCCACCCGGGACCTTCCAAAATGTCGCCATGCCTGACTTCCACATCTGGTGTGAAGTCTCGGTCTGCGCCTTCTTCAATCTGTACGGAGTCTTTTGGTTGGCCGGACCCGTGCGGACCATAGGCATATGTCTTCGCACCTGTTGCTGCTTTGAAAGCAGCAGCGGCGGGCGAAAGGGCCATATGACAATGGGTGATCAGGATGTGGCTGACCGTCTCACCCTCGACAGCTTTTAGGAGCGCGTCGATGTGCGCTTGATCATTCGGACCGGGGTCAATCACGGCGACCGTGCCCTTGCCGATGATGTAGGTGCCTGTGCCCATATAGGTGAAGCCGCCAGGATTGTTGGCTGTCACCCGCCGGACAAGCGGGCTCACTTGGTCCACGCGCCCATAATCAATGTCAATTTCACGCACAAAGGGGATCGCAACGGCCATCTGGTCAGGCTCCAAATATTGTGAGCAACAAATTTGGGCGCAGAATGACCGCTCAGAGGGGTGTCTTCAAGCGAATATGGGCACCGGCGACGGGGGGATCGCCGGTGCCGCGCTCAAGTGGGGGCTACGAGCATGTCCACCTCAAGTGGACTTCCGGGTTTGACCCCGGGATCAGGACGGTTGGTCTTAGTAATTAACCGTCAGGTTGAGGATCATGGTGATCCCATAAGCGCCGACGACGAGGTAACCAATGCTGGTAGCGAGGTCAGTCGCGTCTTCAATGCCAAGGGACTTCAGTCGCTCGGTAACCATTTCTTTCGCGTATGCGAATGGTTGGCCGAACGGCTGGTCGGTATCTGTTTTCATCTGCTTCAGGTTAGCTGTAATCATGATCTCTCTCCAAGATCAAAGGGTTAGCGGTGCTTTTCCCGCCGAGAGCGTTCCTGTTGGGGGGTGACTGTTTGTCAGTTTCTTTTTCTTGAGCTCAAAATATGTGCACTGCACAAAAATTTCAAGGAAAATATTTCAATAAATCGCGACGAGGGCCAAAAAAGCACCACCCCGGTTCAAATTCCGGCGATAGTAGCCTATGGATGCAGGGGGGATTTGGGCCCATCTTGGGGGCGAAACAGCCCATTTGAGGAGAAAAACATGGAATTTCCAACAACTACCGCCGCGGTGGCCGGCTTTTTGGGCATTTTGCAATATGTCCTGATGTTGGCTGTCGGGACTGTCCGCGGAAAACGAGGACTCAGTTTCGGTGACGGCGGGGATGCGGATTTTCTGAGAAAAATACGTCGGCATGGAAATCTCGCCGAGAATGCCGCTCTTTTCATCGTGTTACTGGCGCTGTTGGAATTGTCAGGTGGCTACCCGATGCTCGTTATGATCTTCGGCGGGCTTTTTGTTTTTGCCCGAATATCTCACGCGATCGCACTGACCGGCTCCTGGTCAGAACTCCCGCTACGTCCTGTTGGTGCGTTAGGAACCATCGTAGCAGGTGTTGGGACGGCCGGAATGCTGCTCTACATTTCACTGATGTAATTGGTGGATGGGCGCGCTGCGCCCATCCAACTTCTAGCTGTAACGAACTTCGTTCACGTCACCCGCATTCCCAGCATCAATCTCAGCCATGCTGGCCTGTAGATCGGCGAGATACTGGTCTTGAACGGCGGCATGGAAGGGCGAAAGCATAAGGTGAAGTGATTTCGGTTCCGTTGTAACCGACGTCATCCAACCGCGCTCTGCCATTTTTCCCCAAAGGGCAAAGGCGTCATAGTCAGGGTGATAAAAGGCAACCAGGCCGAGCAAGGGTTTTCCGACAATTTTGAAGCCCATCCGCTTCACACCGGTCTCGATATGCCCGCGAACGGCGCAAACAATGCCCTGCTTTTCTTTGTACCCCTCAACGCCCAGATAATTCATGACCGCCCAGGCCGCCGCTATGGCTCCACCGGGACGCGTGCCCGCGAGTGTCGGCGTGATCATCCGACCGCCAGGCCAATCCGCGCAATCGAAGATCATATGAGATTGCAATTCCTCTGATCGGAAGAGGACGGTTGAGGCACCCTTGGCCGCATAGCCATATTTGTGCAGGTCGGCGGAAATAGACTTCACCGCCGGGACCTCAAAATCGAACGCATGCAGCGGCACGCCATTCATCTTGGCAAAAGGCGCGAAATAGCCGCCGACACAAGCATCCACGTGGAGCCAGGTGCCGTGAGCCTCAGCAACAGCGCCGAGACGTTCAATCGGGTCAATCAGCCCATAGGGAAAGCAGGGGGCAGATCCCACCAGCATGATTGTATCGTCGTCAATGACCGCGCCCATCGCAGCGGCATCTGCCAGGAAGTCAGGCCCGCAAGGAACCCGCCGGATTTCCATATCCATCATCTTGGCCGCTTTGTCGAAAGCAGGGTGAGCGGACCAGGGCGCCACAATATTAGGTCGGCCCTTCAATGTGCCTTGCGCGCGCGCATAGTCCCGCGCGGTTTTGACCGCCATGGTGATGGAGTCAGTACCCCCAGAGGTGATGTTGCCCGCGGCATCTTCGGGCGCATGAAGCAGGCTAAGGCCCATGGAGACAACTTCGTCTTCCATTTGCTTCAGGCTTGGAAACGCCATGGGCCCAAGCCCGTTCTCCGACATGTACATGGTGTAAGCTTCTTTTTGCACACGCGCAACGTCGGGCCCGGCATTGAAGACGTAGACGGCGGTCTTCCCGTCACGCCATTTCACGTCATTGCCACCTCGCGTCTGCATCTCATTGCGCAGGCTTTCCCAGTCGCGGCCTTGCTCGGGCATCTTGAAGCTCATTGAATTCTCCCTGCTTTTCTTGCGTGCGGCACGACTTGGCGTCTGCGCTAAATATTTGTCGGCAATCATACCCAATAGGTGCAGATCACCAAGCGAATGCTCCATGGAGAGACGTTCCAGGCCCTGTCGAGATCGATAGATCAATCCCGCAGAGTGGAATTAACTGCTCTCGCGCTCGACGCGAAAGCCGGGTTGGATCATTGTCGGACAAAGTCTAAAACACTTGAGGACACCCTATGGCCGACCTATTGGCACTGTCGGAACGGTTTATCGACAACGATATTTACGAGGGCGCGGGCCTTGTGAATCGCCCAACAATGGAATTGTCGGAACTCGGCAATGGGATCGCCCTGATCGAAGCCTTTTCTCACGTAGTGACGTTTAAGACCGGCGACGGTCTTGTCCTTTTCGATACAAGCTTAGAAGCATTTGGCGGTGGGGTTCTGAACTCCCTGCGTAAGTGGACAGACGAACCCGTCTCAAACATTTGTTACACCCATGGTCATGCGGACCATGTCGGTGGCACCAATCATTTTGTCTGTGAGGCTTGCGAAAAGGGGCATCGCCGCCCGCGCATCATCGCCCATGAAAATGTTGCGCCCCGCTTTCGCCGCTACGAGGCGACCAACGGATATAATTTCACGATCAATGCTCGCCAGTTTGCACCGGCAACGGAGCTGCGGATGGGCCAAGCGGGAGAAAGCGGCAAGGCGAGTGCCCGCCGGTTTGGGCCAGACCCCTGGATCGACCCGGACACGACATTCCGCGAAAACCTCAACACCAAGGTCGGTGACACACAGTTCGAATTGCATCATGCGATTGGCGAAACAGACGATCATCTTTGGGCCTGGGTGCCCGAGCACAAAGCTATTTGTTCTGGCGATTTCGTAACCTGGGTATTTCCGAACGCTGGCAATCCACAGAAAGTGCAGCGCTATCCTCTTGAGTGGGCGAAAGCGCTTCGCGAGATGATTGCCAAAGAGCCTGAACTGTTACTCCCAGCCCATGGCTTGCCGATCGGTGGCAAAGCGCGCATTGCGACTGTGCTGGACCATATCGCAATGGCGCTGGAGACACTGGTGAGCCAGACAGTTGATATGATGAATACAGGTGCGCGCCTTGATGAGATCATTCATTCCATCAAGCTCCCAGCGGAGTTGATGGGGAAACCCTACCTCCAGCCTGTGTACGACGAACCTGAATTCGTCATCCACAATATCTGGCGTCTCTATGGCGGTTGGTATGATGGGAACCCTGCCAATCTAAAGCCCGCGTCGGAAACCGCGTTGGCGGAAGAAATGGCAGCTCTGGCAGGAGGTGCAAAAGCGCTCGCAGCGCGCGCTGCAAAGCTTGTTGGCGAGGGGAACCTGAGGCTCGCGTGCCACCTGGCGGAGATGGCGGGGCTCGCCGCACCAGACGACATTGAGGTGCACGGGATGCGGGCGGAAGTCTACGCCGCCAGGCGCAAGGCAGAAGCCTCACTCATGTCTAAAGGCATTTACGGATTTGCCGAGCGGCAATCTCTCCAGATCGTCAGTGAGCACAATCAAACGACGGCGTAAGACCTTCGAATACGCTCGGCAATTGCGTTTTCAGGAAAAGTGCCAAATCAAACTTGGACGGTTTTCCGTTCGAAAACCCGACAATCGAAATGCCAGGGAGCGTCCGAGCGGAGGGGTCGAATTGCCAAGCGCAGTTCGGCCCTTCTATTTTCCGGTGAATTGGGGTGCGCGTTTTTCGAAAAACGCCTTCACGCCTTCTTTTACATCTTGAGAGGGATTGGTGACCATCACCGACAGAGCAGCGTCGCCCAGAGAACGCTCAAGCGATACGTCGTGGGAGCGCAACATCATTTGTTTTGCGAGCCGAACAGCAAGTGGAGCCCGCTCCGCAAGGGCGGTTGCCAGCTTCAAGGTTTCGTCTTCAAGCGCATTGCCGGATACAACCTCTGTGACCAACCCCAGCTCCATGGCTGTACGGGCATCATAGGTTTCAGCCAGCATGCTCATTTTTAGCGCCCGGTCCATGCCCATGGCACGTGGGAAATACCAGGCGCCGCCCTCATCCGGCAGCAGTCCAAATCGGCCGCTCGTGTCGCCAAGCTTTGCCTGGTCTGAGGCGATCCGAATATCGCAGGCAAGGGCAAGTGTCAGACCACCAGCGACAGCAGGGCCATTGATCATCGCAATCACCGGTTTGTCGCACCGCTGCAGCGCGATGATTACACGGTGCATGCCGTCGCGCATTTCGCGTCCATGGGACAGCTGGCTCGCCATAAGGGTTTTGTGTTCCTCATCCCCATTACTGCTGACATCGCCGCCGGAACAGAAACCACGACCTGCGCCCGTGATGATTAGAGCGCGCTGGTTGTCGTCTCGCAGATAGACCTCGATGGCCTCTGTCACTTCTTCGCATAAGCGGGTTGTATAGGCGTTCATCGCCTGAGGCCGGTTCAGCGTGATCCGCATCACTTTGTTTGCCGGGTGGTCTACCAGGATTTCGCTGAAATCGGTCATGTTTGTCTCCCTCTTGTGCCGCCTTGCGCGCCCATGGAATGATAGGCTAACGCAAACATTGAAGAATGCCCAACCCGGGGGGATGCCATGACCGCTTATGACGAAATTCTCTATGATGTCGCTGACCGTGTCGCGACCATCACGCTCAATCGTCCGGACAAGTTAAATGCCTGGACCGCGACAATGGAAAACAGTGTGCGCGGCGCCATCAATGATGCGGCCGCGGACGATGAGGTTCGAGTGATTGTCATTACCGGTGCAGGGCGCGGCTTTTGCGCAGGTGCCGACATGGGCGGTTTGCAGAAAATTGATGCCAATGGCGATGGCAGAAAACGCATTGTTGAGAAGGGTGAGGAAGCCGAGGTCTCGTTTGACGATGACCTTGGACCCTCCGTGCTCGAACATTTTGAGGGCCGGTTTGGGTATATGTTCGAATGCCCAAAACCGATCATCGCCGCCATCAATGGCCCATGCGCTGGCATCGGGCTCGTCTTGACACTCTTTTGCGACATGCGGATTGCCAGCGATTCAGCGAAATTCACCACCGCCTTCGCCCAACGCGGTCTGGTGGCGGAGCATGGCATCGCTTGGTTGCTTCCCAGATTAATTGGGTCTGCGAATGCGCTCGACATTCTGATGTCCGCAAGAAAGTTCACTGGCGAAGAAGCAGCGCGTTTGGGGCTGGTGAACCGCTCCGTGCCGGGCAACGCCCTCATGGGAGAGGTGGCCGACTACGCAAAAGGGCTTACGGAAACTGCGTCGCCGAGATCAATGACGGTAATGAAGCGTCAGGTCTACAAATCCCTGTTCCAGGATTTCAACAGCTCGACGTCGATGGCTGACACGGAAATGCAGTCCAGCTTCGCAAGTGAAGATTTCAAGGAAGGCGTGGCCCACTTCGTCGAGAAGCGCGCACCGAATTTTTCGGGGAACTAGCGACAGGGCAGCCAGGTGAGCCGCCGGTCAGTCATAGACTGGACGGCTTAGCCCCTGCCTAGTCAAAGATGGATCGTGAGCTTTCCCTGAAGATCGAGCGGAACACGCCACCCTGTTTTTCAAATTCCTGATTGCGCGCAATCACCTTTTCTTCGTTGCTGATCGAAAGACAGAGAAGCGAGAGGGCAATGTTTTTGTCCACGAGCTCAGACGAAGGAAGGATCGGCAGCCGCGCACCAGGGAGGAATTTGTATTGTTTCTGAGGTGTGTCATCAGCAACAAAATCGATCAGATCTGCCACACCCATATAGTTGACAAAGGCACATGCGAGGTGCCCGGCAC
>NZQM01000069.1 GCA_002695905.1 Parvibaculum sp. | reverse complement strand
TTTCAAGGTCGATGGTCGCGTTGGGGTCTGAGTAAGGGCCCGACGTGTCATAAACACGAACCGGCGGCTCCATCGCTGAGGGGTGAAGTTCAATCTCCCGGTGCGCCACTTTCACATCAGGTGCACTCTCTGGTGTCGTAAAGACCTTGCTCGACGCAGGCAGCGGACCCGTGGTGACATTGGGCTTGGTGTGCATATTCATTTCGATGTCCTCTCTAAACAAAGAGGTCAGTCGAGCGAAAGACCGCAGCTTAAGACTTAAAAGCTACTCCGTCCCTTCGCCGGCATGACCCGGATCAGGTTCTAAGGGTCTAGCCACCTGGCCATCTCAGCCCGCTCCAAAACACATGAAAGCGGACACCCCTCGGATGACGTGGAGTGTGCACTTTTCACGGGAAACCGTCAAAGCCCGAGCGGGTTGATTCGGAGCCGCAGGCCAATTTTGCTTTGATGTCCGGGCCGTTTGCCCCTCCCTCTCGCTATACAGCCCAAAGGCAGGCATGATTCCCCTGTTTCAGACGTGAAAACGGTCAAACCAAGAGAGAGGGAACCCAATGTCTGTAGAACTATCCATGCTCATGTGGAGTGGCGTGCTTTTGCTCGTGCTTATTGTGATGTCCGCCAATGCAGGCATCATGGCCATGGGACTGCCGTGGGGCTTTAGCAATCGCGATGAAGCCGCAAACCTGGAAGGCTGGGGGGCGCGGGCGAAACGCTGCTACATGAACCATCTGGAAAACACCGTCATCTTCGCTGCCATTCTTTTGCCAGTGAGCCTGTCCGGCATCAGCAATGACATGACGGTGCTGGGCGCGCAGATATTCCTCGCAGCCCGAGTGGCTCACGCCATCATCTATGTGGCGGGAATAACGCTGCTGGGGCTTCGCACACTGGCGTATTTTGCGGGCGTCATCGGAACTATCTTAATCCTGATCCAGGCATTCTAAACACGTAAGGCGGTGGCCAAGATCAGTCTCGGCGCCGCCTGACACCTTCTGAGGTAACTCGCATGACCCTTGAACTCTGGATGCTCTTCTGGTCCTGCGTGCTGGGCATTGCGCACCTGAGTGCGTCGAGTTTTGCCTATAAAGGCCAGGAGGGAAACAAATATGCAATCGGGCCACGTGATGAGTTCCGCCCGGCCACAGGCCTCGCCGGACGGTTTGTCAGAGCGCAACAGAACTTCAACGAAACCTTCGCGATCTTCGCAGCCCTCATCCTCATGGTGCATGTGCTGAACGAAAACGGCTGGTGGAGCGCATGGGGGGCCCAGGTCTATTTCTGGGCGCGCGTTGGCTACCTGCCTGCCTATGCCATGGGACTGCCCTGGGTGCGTACCCTGATCTGGCAGATTTCCATGGTGGGCCTTCTGGGCGTGGGCGCAGAGCTTTTCCTCTGACTTCACATGAATAGTTCGAGCTGCATCGAAATATGTTGACTGCATTCATATTTCGTCTAGCATTAAACTGTGGAGAAAGAAACGGACATATCCCGTGTCGCAGCGCTGATCGGCGATCCCGCGCGCGCCATTATCCTTACGTCCCTATCGGCAGGAGGCGCCCGCACCGCCGGTGAGCTTGCACAGGAAGCTGGCATAACGGCGCAGACGGCCAGTTCCCACCTATCAAAACTGAAGGCCGGGGGCCTCATCGCCAGCCGCAAACAAGGCAGGCATCACTACTTCGTGTTGGCCGACTCAGACGTCGATGACATTCTGGAACGCCTTTTCGGTTTGGCGGAACGCGTCGGCCATACCCGCACGCGCCCTGGGCCGAGAGACCCCGCCATGCGAGCTGCCCGCGTCTGTTATAATCACCTGGCAGGGAACGCCGGTGTTCAATTGTTCGACGGCCTGACAGAACAAAAGCTAATCAAAAACAAAGACGAAGAGTTGGTGCTCACCGAAAAAGGGGAGGGGTTTTTCTCAAATTTCGGTATCGACCTGGAACGTCTGAGAAAGAAGCGGCGTCCGCTTTGCAAAGACTGCCTGGACTGGAGTGTCCGCCGCACCCATTTAGCAGGCAGCCTGGGCACTGCTCTACTCAACCGGTTCTACGAACTAAAATGGGCAACACGGGTGCCCGACAGCCGCGTTATCAAATTCACACCTTCAGGCCAGAAGAAGTTCACGACCTTTGTATCTGGCGTCTAACAAGGCGGCCAAGCCACCCGCAAGCGCCAACAGCAGGCCCTGATCACACTTCACGATCTCGTCAATTCAGGTGAGTTGAACGGAGACCGGCAAAACCCCAATTTCGATCCATGGTAAAGATGATCACATTGGGACTGACGTCAATCTTCGCAGGGTTCATTCTCCTCGCGATCAACCAACTCGCCTATGCAGCAGAACTTTCGAATTCGCCTACTGCCCATCTTGAGTTGCCGATCAACTCACAAGTCAGATCAGATAGATGACAACAAGAAACGCAATCGTATTGTTTGCCGAGTGCAAAAGAACCGGCGGCCAAATTGAGCGGCTTTGGCTATAAAGCCACATCAGAATACCCCCCAAAAGGAATATCTGGAAAAGACCTACAGCCGCGGCCCACCCTCCAAGCAACAAATATTGGGTATGCACAGCAGTAAAGACAATGGTCCCTAAAAATCCGGCAGCAAGCCCAGGCATATATTGAACGAAGGCGTTGTAGAGAGCCGCCCGAAAAAACAATTCCTCTGCGAACGGCACCAGCAGGATAGCCAAAACCAAACTAACAATGAGGGGCAGTCCGTCAGAAGCGAGAAGGTCATCATTCGCTTCACTAAGCAGAGCAATGTCCGATGCATCAAGAAACCTCTCAAGCGCCAGCCCAACGCCTAAGACGAAAACAAGACCTAAGAGAGCATAGAGATAGAAGCGGCGATCGCTCCTGCGAAACCCTAGATCAGCCAAACGCACGCCGCGCAGACGCGCAAAAATCGGCACCAGCAAGACCGGCCCAATGAACAGGGCACCAAGTCCCAGGAGCATGCCAATCTCCTGGCCTTCTGGCAGATCAAAATGGCCAACAATCTCTTGTGACGTGTAACCTTGTGTCCCGAGATAAACGCCGTAAGCCAGCCCGAAGACAAACGACAGGGAAAAAGTAAGCCCGCCGATCAACACGACATCAATAATAGTAAGACTGGATGATACGGGTTCTGCATCAAGAAATGCAGAGTCATTCTCTTCGTTTGGTGCTGCTTCAGCCGACGACATGATTAAATACCCCCTACAAAAATGCGAGGGCATCAAATCATGAAAGACAGCTTTCACAAAATCTGAGCGATGAGCCAAAGATAGAGAATGTGCGGCGGAAGAAAGCCCCCCAATCCCTCTCAATCCGCGAACGGGTCGTGCATCAGGATCGTGTCGTCCCGCTCCGGCGAGGTCGACAGAAGCGCCACAGGGCATTCAATCAGCTCTTCCACATAGCGCACATATTTAACCGCTGCCGCTGGCAGGTCGGCCCAGCTGCGCGCGCCATAGGTCGTCTCCGACCACCCGTCCATCTCTTCATAGATGGGCTTGATACGGGCCTGCAGCGCGGGTGTTGCCGGCAGATAGTCAATGCGCTCGCCATCAAGCTCATAAGCCACACAGATTTTGATCGTCTCAAACCCGTCAAGCACATCAAGCTTGGTGAGCGCAATGCCCTGCATGCCATTTGTCTTGAGGGACTGGTTGACCAACACCGCGTCAAACCAACCGCAGCGGCGCTTCCGACCGGTCACCACACCGAACTCATGACCGCGTTCGCCAAGCCGCTGACCGTCTTCGTCCTCAAGCTCAGTAGGGAAAGGCCCCTCGCCGACACGGGTTGTGTACGCCTTGGTGATGCCAAGCACATATTCCACAGCTGACGGTCCCATGCCGGACCCGGTCGCCGCCTGACCTGAGACGACATTGGACGAGGTCACAAACGGATAGGTGCCATGGTCAATGTCCAGAAGCGTGCCTTGCGCCCCCTCAAAGAGAATGCGTTTGCCGTCTTTCCGCGCCTGGGCCAGATAGCGCCAGACCGCATCCATGTGCGGCAGAATTTTTGGCGTCACGTCAGCAAGGGCTTCCAAAACGGGGGCGGCTTCCAGCTCGTCCTTGCCAAGACCGCGGCGCAACGCATTATGGTGATGCAGAAGCTTCTCTACCTTGTCCGGCAAGGTCGAGGGGTCCGCCAGGTCCATCACCCGGATCGCACGGCGCCCCACCTTGTCTTCATAAGCCGGACCAATACCCCGCTTGGTGGTGCCGATCTTCGTGCCCTTGTTGGACGTCTCGCGGATCACATCGAGCTCAGCATGAACGGGCAGAATAAGAACCGCGTTTTCTGCAATCTTCAAATTCTCAGGTGTCACCACCACCCCCTGCTCGCCAAGCTTCGCGATTTCCGCCACCAGGGCCCAGGGATCAATCACCACCCCATTGCCCAGCACGGACATTTTGCCCCCGCGAACAATGCCGGACGGCAGCAACGAAAGCTTATAGGTCACCCCATCAATGACGAGCGTATGACCCGCATTGTGGCCTCCCTGAAAGCGCACCACCACATCCGCGCGCTCTGAGAGCCAATCCACAATCTTGCCCTTGCCTTCGTCGCCCCATTGGGAGCCGACGACCGCTACATTCGCCATGAGAATCACCGATTTTTGGCCCAAAACTGCGATGTTTTATGGACCTAGACATGAAGAAAGCCCCCTTAGCCTTTCGGCCAGGGGACTTTCATAGCTTTTACCCGCTTGGGGACCACATGGGAAGCAGAAACGGCTGCTTCCTCGCTGCCAAAGGCCACGACCGTGGCCCGGGCGGGCAGGTATCTCACCCCTCATCCTGAGGAGCGGTCGCAGACCGCGTCTCGAAGGATGTGATCTGAAACCCTCCCTCGAGACGCCGCAAAAGCGGCTCCTCGGGATGAGGTTCCAGTGGTGTTTCGGTCAGGCTTAAAACGCCAGCGCTTTTGCCTGCTTCACATGAGGAAGCGCTTCCACAGCCGCGAGGCAGTCTTCCGACAGGCCCTGATCCAGATCGATAAGGGCAATCGCATCGCCCCCCTCCTCTTCACGACCGAGACGGAAGTTGGCAATATTGGCACCGGAATTCCCAAGCACTGTGCCCAAAGCCCCGATAAAGCCAGGCTTGTCTTCATTCGTGACATAGAGCATGTGCGGGGAAAGCTCCGCCTCCATATTGATGCCCTTCACCTGAATGAGCCGCGGCTTGCCATCAGAAAAGATCGTGCCCGCAACAGACCGTTCCTGACGTTCTGTCTTCACTGTGAGACGGATATAGGTTTCAAAAGCACCACGGGGCTCTTCCCGCTTCACTTCTGTAAGCTCAATGTCCCGCTGTTTTGCGATCACCGGAGCTGACACCATGTTCACATCGGACAGCAGCGGCTTCAGAAGACCGCAAAGGGCGGCGTTCGTGAGTGCCTTGGTGTTGAGCTCGGCAACTTCGCCTTCATACTCGATGATGACCTCTTCAATACCAGTCTCGGTGAGCTGACCGGCAAAAGACCCAAGCTGATCGGCAAGCGTCACATAAGGCGCAAGCTTCGGCGCTTCTTCCGCCGTAATGGAGGGCACGTTGATGGAATTGGTTACAGCTCCCGTCAGCAGATAATCCGCCATCTGGTCAGCCACCTGAAGCGCTACATTTTCCTGGGCTTCGGAAGTAGACGCGCCCAAGTGCGGCGTGCAGATGACGTTGGCCATGCCAAAGAGCAGGTTCTCTTTCGCAGGCTCTTCTTCAAACACGTCCAATGCCGCACCGGCTACCTTGCCGCTTTCAAGAGCGGCTTTAAGGTCAGCCTCAACGATGAGACCACCACGCGCGCAATTGATGATGCGCACACCGTCTTTCATTTTGGCAAATGCGCTAGCGTCGAGAATGTTGCGGGTCTTGTCGGTGAGCGGTGTGTGCAGCGTAATGAAGTCAGCCCGTTTCAGGAGATCATCAAGCTCAACTTTCTCAACACCGATATCCGCGGCCCGTTCAGGCGTGAGGAACGGGTCAAACGCAATCACTTTCATGCGCAAGCCCAGAGCCCGGTCTGCGGCGATAGAGCCGATATTCCCGCAGCCGATAACGCCAAGGGTTTTCGCCGTGAGCTCTACACCCATGAACTTGGATTTTTCCCACTTGCCTTCATGCGTCGAAGCATTGGCTTCAGGAATTTGCCGCGCAAGAGCCGCCATCATGGAAATGGCATGTTCTGCCGTTGTGATGGAATTACCAAACGGCGTGTTCATGACGATCACACCGGCAGCTGTTGCGGCAGGAAGATCGACATTGTCGACACCAATACCAGCGCGCCCTACCACTTTCAGGTTTTTTGCGGCTTCAAGTACAGGCGGCGTCAGTTTGGTGGCAGAGCGAATAGCCACCCCGTCATAGTCGCCAATGATTTTGATCAGTTCATCCCGGTCGAGACCGGTAATCACATCCACCTCAACGCCACGATCTTTAAATATCTGCGCAGCAGCGGGGCTCATCTTGTCGGAAATAAGAACCTTCGGCATCAGATTGTCTCCTGAATGCGAAATAGAAAATAAGTTGGGAAAGGTGAGTGGGGGAGCAGCGCCGCCGCTCCCCGAAAATCAGGCGGGAACAAGTTCCGCGCAGGCTTCGGCAAAGGCCCAGTCGAGCCAGGGCGTCAGCGCCTGCATGTCAGAAACGTCGATCGTCGCCCCTGCCCAGATACGCAAACCAGCAGGTGCATCCCGATACGCGCCGATGTCATAGGCAACACCTTCGCTATCCAGGATCGAGCCAATCTTCTTGGCAATGGCCGCCTGCACGTCGTCCGGCAGCGCCAGAACTTTAGGGTCCACCACTTTGAGACAGACCGACGTGCAAGAGCGCGTCGCAACATCTGTGTTCAAAAAGTCGACCCACTCCGTCTGAGAGGCCCAGTCAGCAAGGACAGCAAGGTTTGCTTCCGCCCGGCCGATAAGGCTGCGCAAGCCGCCAATCGACTCAGCCCATTTCAGCGTGTCGAGATAGTCCTCAACGCAGAGCATGGACGGCGTGTTGATGGTTTCGCCTTTGAAGATGCCCTCAATGAGCTTGCCGCCTTTGGTGAGGCGGAAAATCTTCGGCAGCGGCCATGCGGGCGTGTAGCTTTCAAGCCGCGCAACAGCCCGCGGGCTGAGAATGATGATGCCGTGGGCTGCTTCACCGCCCATCACCTTCTGCCAGGAGAAGGTGGTGACATCGAGCTTCGTCCAGGGAAGGTCCATGGCGAACGCCGCAGAGGTTGCATCACAAATTGTGAGGCCCGTGCGATCCGCATCAATCCAGTCGCCATTCGGAACCCGAACACCAGACGTTGTGCCGTTCCAGGTAAACACCACATCGCGAGCGAAGTCGACGGCACCGAGATCCGGCAATTCGCCATAGCCCGCTTCAAGCTTGCGCACGTCTTCGAGTTTCAGCTGTTTAGCAACATCGGTCACCCAGCCAGAGCCAAAGCTCTCCCAGGCCATCATGTCGACACCCCGTTCGCCCAGAAGCGACCACATGGCCATTTCCATAGCGCCCGTGTCAGATGCGGCGACAATGCCGATCTTATAATCATCAGGCACACCGAGCACCGACCGTGTCAGGTCAATGGCTTCAGCAAGCTTCGCCTTCCCCGGCTTAGAGCGATGGCTCCGGCCAAGACAGGCATTTTCAAGATTTTGGAGGGTCCAACCCGGCCGCTTAGCGCATGGCCCGGATGAAAAATTAGGATTAGCCGGACGCATTGCCGGCGCAGCAGTCTTTGTCATTATCTGTATCTATCCTCACAGATAGTCGCCTCTCGGTGGGGAGAGGTGGCCCACCGCCGATATAGGCGTGTGCGTTCCCCCTGTCAAATGCCTTTCCGCCGCAGCCAACAAATTCACGGCAACATCATTAAAAATTTAGGAAAAACAAGGGTTTAACAAGTTGAAAAGATATTGAACTCAGTATTGCGAGATACAAAGTTCTATGACCTTTAGGTCAAGGGAGTATGCGATGGCCAGCGAGTTGCGACAGATCGTTTTGTCTGACGAGGAGTTTACCTCCAGCCTGAATTCCTTCAGGCGCACACATGTCGATTTCCTTCCCACAGGCGAGATTGTCAAGTGGGAGGCTGGCGACAATGGGACGTTGGATGTCACCGTGAACATCAAAGGGGGGTCAACCATCAACAAGATGACCTTCACCGTTGAGCAACAGGATGTCATCGACATTCTTGTTCGGTTCTGCATGGAGAACAACATCCCCGTGCCCCGCGCAGGCGACAAAACCTGGCGTAGCTGCGACAAGGGCATCACCCTCTCCATCGCGCTTTTAGGGTCCGAACTGGAACGCGCCAATATTGACCTCGCGGCCCTCGCTTAAACCCGGAACCATTACTCAAAAAACATTGAACAAAAATACCGTTCGGGCGACGCTGCGACCGCCCCGCACGTCTTGGCGGGAATTGAGTCGGACCCAAGCATGCACGCTAAATCTCCCTCGCTGATACCCAATCAGCGTTCTCTCTTCGACATTCCAGATCACATCGCCTATCTGAACTGCGCCTACATGTCGCCGCTGCTCAAAAGCGCAGCGGCTGCAGGCGGCGAGGCCATCGCGTCAAAAATGCAGCCCTGGGGTACAACCTCCGAAGATTTTTTCACGCAGTCCGAAGCAACACGCAGCCTCTTCGCGAAAGTGATTGGCGCAGACGCGGATGCCATTTCTTTCGTGCCTGCAGCGTCCTACGGCATTGCCATCGCCGCCAACAACATTCCCATTGGCGAAGGCCAGGAAATCCTGGTGCTTGCCGAGCAGTTTCCGTCAAACGTTTACGCCTGGCAAAGAGCAGCGGACGAGCAGGGCGCGCATATCAGAACAGTCGCCTCCCCCGCTGAAACGCCGAACGGTCCCGACTGGACGCCCGCGATCATGGACGCCATTACAGAGCGAACAGATATTGTTGCCCTGCCCCACTGTCACTGGACAGACGGCGCACACATCAACCTCACGACGGTTTCAAAAAAAACGAGAAAAGTCGGCGCTGCCCTCGTTCTGGATGTGTCTCAATCCCTGGGCGCTATGCCCCTCGACCTCAACCAGATCAAACCGGACTTTATGGTAGCTCCCACCTACAAATGGCTGCTCGGGCCCTATGCAATGGGTTTTCTGTATGTGGCACCCAAGTGGCGGGACGGACGGCCTCTTGAAGAAAACTGGTTGAACCGAAAAGGTTCTGAAGATTTTGCAGGATTGGTCGATTATGAAGACAGTTACCAGCCTGGTGCACGGCGCTATGACATGGGCGAACGCGCCAATTTCCAGCTCATGCCAGTGACCAAGGCAGCGTTGCAACAGATCGCAGACTGGGGCGTCGACAATATCGCGGCTACCCTGCAAACAAAAACCGACGCCATTGCAGCTCGCGCAACCAGGCTGGGACTCACCGTTTCAGCGTCTGAGTTGAGAGCACCGCATTTTCTTGGCGTGCGCTTTCCCGGGGGGGTGCCAGACGGACTGCTGGAGCAACTCGCAAAACAACATGTCTATGTAAGCCTGCGCGGAACCTCCATGCGCGTCACCCCGCACCTCTACAATAGCGCAGAAGACGTGGACCGCCTCTTTGCTGCTTTGCAGGCCGTTCTGTGAGCTCACGCCAACACTCACGGGCCGACTATCGCGACCTGGTCCTCCTCGCCGTCCTTTGGAGTGGCGCCTTTGCGCTTACCGACCTTGCCGTCGAGACCATGACTCCCGCCTGGTCCGTCTCCATCCGAATGCTTGTCTCTGCAGCGGTCCTTGCGCCCTTCATGATAATCAACCGCGAACCGATCCCGTGCACACGAAAGATGTGGGGCTGGCTGACGGCGCTCGCACTCTGCGGCGACCTCATCCCCTTCTTTCTTTTATCCTGGGGCATCACGCTGATTGCGTCCGGTCTTTCGGCAATTCTCATCGGCATCATGCCGCTCATCACCCTGGTGCTTGCGCGTATTTTTGTGCCAGGTGAAACGCTCACCGTGACGCGAATTGCAGGGTTTGTCGTCGGCCTTGTGGGACTTGTGATTGTTGTCGGGCCAGACGCACTAGAGGGTGCATCTACCGATGGCACACCGCTTCTCGGCGAAATGCTGGTGCTCGCAGCCGCCTTTTTCTTCGCCATGAACGCAATCATCGCGCGCCGCGCACCACCTGCCCCGCTCTATTCCAAAGCCTGCCTTACAACAGGTCTTGCGGGCGTCATCATGCTGCCCCTCGCATGGGCAGAAGCGCCGCTCAATGTCAACGCCATCACGCTTCAGTCCTGGATCGCTGTCGTCGTACTGGGTGCACTGCCGGTGGGCTATGCCACCATTGTCTATTTCCGGGTGATCGAAAGCGCAGGCCCGTCTTTCATGGCCATGACCAACTATCTGGTGCCTGTGCTCGCCCTTGGAATTGGTGCGATTTTCCTCGGCGAAACCATCACACTGCACGCCATGATCGGCCTCGCTGTCATTCTGGGAGGCATTGGCCTGGCAGAGCTTAGACGGTGATCGTGCCTTTAAGATAATCAACGGCCCGTCCGCGCATCACCACCCGATCCCCCTTAAGTGTGCAATAGAGCGTACCCCCGCGCTTCGAGATTTGGCGCGCAACGATCTCGTCTTTCTTCAGACGCGCCGCCCAAAAAGGCACGATGGTCGTATGCGCAGAGCCTGTCACCGGATCTTCGGCAATCCCCACATGCGGTGCAAAGAAGCGCGATGCGCAATCCCAGCCCGACGCATTGTCGCCCGGAGCGGTTGCAATCAACCCTTTGCCTGTCTCGTTGCACAAGCGGGTGAGCTTCGCCAGATCAGGCTGCAAGGCTGCGACCTGGCGCAAGTCGTCAAACACCGCCAGCATGTGATGGCCGCTCAACACCATGGATGGCCGCGCACCCAAAGCCTCAACAATGCTCTCTGCAACCATGGTGGGTTTGGGCGGGTTGGCGGGAAAGTCCATCACGTAAAGATCATGGTCGCGCCCGACCGTAAGAGGCCCGCTCTTTGTCTGAAAAACGATCTCTGTGCCCGTGAACCCCAGATGTGCAAACAGCACGTGGGCCGATGCCAACGTTGCGTGACCACAGAGCGGCACCTCCGCTGTAGGTGTAAACCAGCGAAGGTCATATCCCTCGCCAGCCTCAACAAAGAACGCCGTCTCAGCCAGATTATTTTCCGCAGCAATGGAGAGCATCAAATCATCCGACAGCCAGCCATCGAGCGGGACCACGGCAGCAGGGTTGCCCTCAAACACGCCATCGGCAAAGGCATCGACCTGAAACATCGTGAACTCGGTCATATCAATTCTCCAAACGCCACCAACTAAAACCTCTATCGCTGAGGGCTTCATTTAGGCATAGAGAAAAACAGATACAATCATTATATTGTCACCATGACATTTTGGATAAGAGCATTAGAGACCGGCGCCGGACCTGCCTATCTGCGGCTGGCGGACGGCCTGCACACCGCCATCAAAGACGGTATTGTACAGGTCGGCGACCGCCTGCCCCCGCAGCGTGAACTCGCCTATGAGCTAGGCATCAGCACCGGCACCATCACCCGCGCCTATGACCTGGCAATCCGGCGCGGAGATATAACAGCCGTGACCGGCAAGGGCTCCTTTGTCGCCTCGCCTGTCATGCGCAAGAACGACGCAGCCGTCAATCTGAGAATCAATCTTCCAGCAGATGTGGGACAAGGTGTGGACCTGGCCGCGGCACTTAGCCAACGCAGCGCCGCGGAGTTCCTCTCCTACATCCCCTTCGGTGGCTCAGAAGCCGATCGGCGGGCAGGCGCGGCCTATATGAAGCTCGGCGGTGTTTCAGCCTGCCCCGACGACCTGATCGTGACAGCCGGAGGCCAGCATGCCCTTACAACCGCCCTCATGGTCGCCACAAAGCCCGGCGACACTATTCTCTGCGAACCCTTCACCTTTGCCGGTTTCCTGGACTATGCGCGTCTCACCGACCGACAGATCGTTGCCATCCCCGCAGACAGAGAAGGCGTCCGTCCTGCCGCTTTTGAGGAGCTTTGCAAAAAGCACAAACCTGCAGCCGCCTTCCTCACCCCCACGGCGCAAAACCCTACCGGCGCAAACCTGTCAGAGAGCCGCAGAAAAGCGATCGCCAAATCGGCCATGAAACACGGGCTCATCCTTATTGAGGATGGAATCTATGATCCTCTCATGCCAGAGCCACTTCCCACTTTTCATGAGCGCGCACCGGAACAGACGCTCTATATCGCGTCGCTCTCAAAGACCGTAGCGCCCGGGCTGCGCGTCGGCTATCTCCTCTGCCCGCCCGCCTTCCGCGATGCCGCTAATGACATGCAGCACTTATTGGGCATGGGTCCGCCACAGGCCATGGCCAACCTCGCAACCACTTTGATTGAGAGCGGGAGGGCGGACGCCATGACCAAAGCTCAAGCCAAGGAAATTGCTGCCCGGCAAAAGCAGGCCCGCGCCATCCTTAGCCAGCCGGGTAGAGACGAACAGACCTACGCGCCCCATCTCTGGCTACCTCTCCCCAATACCTGGACGTCAGACCTGTTTGTTGCGGCAGCAGAGGCCGATGGCGTATTGGTCTCACCGTCTAACCATTTTGCCGCCGAGGCAGGATCAAACGAAGCGGCGGCAATCCATGTACGCCTCGCCCTTAGCGCCGCCCCTGATCGCAAGACGCTGGACGACGCTCTTAGCAAACTCGCAGAGCTATTGGAGAAAGCGCCTGCCCGCGCCAGCAGATCCGTCTAGCGAGAATTACCCCTATCCATGGTTCGAGACGGCCCACCATCTCTTTCAGATGGCGCGCCTCCTCACCATGAGGACCCAGTTACCACCCTCTCCCCTGATGCCTCAAGGAGAAGGCGCAGCCTTCGTCTCGAAGGATTAACCTCTGCCTTAGTCGTTATTCCGACTGATGAAACGGATGCATGTGGTTGAGCGGTCCATGGCCCTTCCCGAAACCGGGCGCGGTCGCAATCGCCTCATGCACATAATCCCGCGCAATGGAGACAGCATCGCGCATCGGCGCCCCCTGCGACAGTAAGGCCGCAATAGCAGACGCCAATGTGCATCCCGTTCCGTGGGTATGGACCGTGTCGATGCGCGGGCTCGACATCACCTCAATGCTGTCCTCGGTCATAAGCACATCTTGCACGTCAGTGCCTTGCCCATGCCCCCCTTTGACCAAAACAGCGTTTGGCCCAAGCCCCATAAGCGCATCCGCAGCCCGTTTTTGATCATCCAGCGTCTCAACGGTCTGTCCAGTTAGACGCGCGGCTTCGGGCATATTGGGTGTCAAAATCGTTGCCGCAGGTACCAGAAGGTTGCGAAGCGCGATCATTCCATCATCTTGCAAAAGTGGGTCCCCGCTGGTTGCCACCATCACCGGATCGACAACCAATTTGAGGCCCGAGCGTGCATCAAGCTCCTGTGCTACCGCTTCAATAACTTCAGTTGCGTGCAGCATGCCTGTCTTCACGACATCCGCACCGATGTCGTCCAGAACGGCCCGTATCTGACGAACAATAATTTCTGGCTCAAGCGGGAGCACATCAGAGACGCCTTGCGTGTTCTGAACAGTAATAGCGCTCACAGCCGTGGCTGCGTACGCACCAAACATGGTCACGGTCTTGATATCTGCCTGAATACCAGCCCCACCGCCGCTATCAGAGCCGGCAACAATCAACACCCGCCCCATGGGCGAAACCGGTGCGCTATCATTATCATTCATCGAGGTTAGGCAGCCGCGTCTGCAATAGCGGCGGTGATATCGCCCACAACATTTTCAACCAGGCCCTGATCATCCCCTTCCGCCATCACACGGATGAGCGGTTCCGTACCAGATTTCCGCACGACGATACGTCCGCTCTCGCCGAGGCGTCCTTCGCCCTCTTTGATAGCGTCCTGCACGTTCGCACACTCAAGTGGAGCACCTGACTTGAAGCGGACATTCTTGAGAAGTTGCGGCACCAGCTCAAATAGATTGCACGCCTCACTCACAGGTTTGTTCGTTGATTGAAGCACGGCCAGCACCTGCAGCCCGGCAATCAGGCCGTCACCTGTGGTCGCGAAATCAGACAACACAATATGGCCGGATTGTTCTCCACCGACATTGAAACCGTGTGCACGCATATGCTCGACCACATAGCGGTCGCCCACCTGGGTCCGCGCCAGTTCAAGGCCGATACCCTGCAGGTAACGCTCAAGACCAAGGTTTGACATAACCGTCGAGACAATACCAGGCCCGGCGAGCATCTCAGACTCTTTCCAGGATTGCGCAACGAGACCCATAATCTGGTCCCCATCAACAATTTCGCCCTTTTCATCACAGACAATAACGCGGTCTGCATCCCCATCCAATGCAAGGCCGATGTCGGCGCGGCGCTCACGCACCAGCTCACACATGCGTTCGGGTGCTGTTGACCCACAGCCTGAATTAATGTTCGTGCCATCCGGGTCCACACCAACGGTGACCACTTCAGCGCCAAGCTCCCATAGGGCAGTCGGCGCAACCTTGTACGCAGCGCCATGAGCGCAATCGACAACAATACGCAAGCCTTCCAGGCTCAAGTGCTTTGGAAAGGTCCGTTTTGCAAATTCAATGTAGCGGGCCTGGGCATCTTCAATACGTTTTGCCCGGCCAATGGCTTCCGGCGGCGCCAGATGGTCCATGATGCCATTGTCCATGCGCCGCTCGATCTCATGTTCCACGAGATCGGAGAGCTTATAGCCATCCGGCCCAAAGAGCTTGATACCATTATCTTCATAGGAATTGTGGGAAGCAGAAATCATAACTCCAATGTCAGCACGCATGGAACGTGTGAGCATCGCAACCGCTGGAGTCGGCAGCGGGCCGAACTGGAACACGTCCATCCCCACCGACGTAAAGCCAGCCACCAGAGCATTTTCAATCATGTAGCCAGAGAGACGCGTGTCTTTGCCAATCACCACCCGGTGACGGTGATCACCGCGCGTAAAAACGCGGCCAGCGGCCATGCCGACACGCAGCGCCATTTCTGCAGTCATATTCGATTGGTTGGCCGTTCCGCGAATACCATCGGTGCCAAAATACTTGCGTGACATAGAAGGTCTTTATCCCAGTAATGTAAGCATTTCCAGGTGAAGTGGGCTTAGGTCTCACCGTCCGGAAATACGACAACAAAAAACATTTCGAGCCCGGTTTGGCCTGTGGCCAAACCGAAACGGCTCAAATGCGTCCCCAGGAGCGGCACTATATAGCCGAACCCCTGGATAGTCGGTTAACGATTTATTTCTTTGTTTTACGGGGTTAACGCCCGCCAGGTGGCGCAAGATGGCCCCAAACAGCCAGCGAATCCACCAATTGTCGCGGTTCATGCGTCCGGATCATATCCGCCCCGGCGGACGCCACAAAAAGCTCAGCAGCGAGCGTTGCCGCCGCTGCCCCCCCAACATCCGCCCCGGTAAGCTTCCGAAGGAAGCTTTTCCGCGAGACGGAGACGAGAACGGGCAGATCAAACCGCTTCTTCAGCGTGCCCAGACCGCGGATCACTTCCAGCGAGGGCTCCGGCTGACTACCGAGAAAAAAGCCCATGCCGGGATCCAGGATCAGCCGGTCGCGGGCAACACCCGCAGCCTCAAGGGCGCCAAACCGCTCGTCAAAAAACCGGGTGACATGATCCACCATGGAGCCCGGCGGCGGCGCAGCACGGGTCGCCGGACCGCGCCCTTGAATGGAATGCATGACGATGAGCTTGGCCGATGCCGCCGCCAGCTCTGGATAGAAGCTCCCGTCGGCAAAGCCCTGAATGTCATTGAGATAGGCCACATTTTGGGTGAGCGCCCAGCGCTGCGTCTCCGTCTGGAACGTATCGACAGAGATCGCTGCCCCTTGCCCCTGCAGGACGGGTACGACCGCGTCCAGACGCCTGATCTCTTCTTGCGGGCTCACCGGCGCACTGTCCGGGTGCGACGACGCGGGTCCAATGTCGAGCACATGCGCGCCGTCGGCGACAAGCTGCCGTCCATGCGCAAGCGCCGCCGCTGGGTCGAGATATTTCCCCCCGTCAGAAAACGAGTCTGAGGTGATGTTGAGAATCCCGAAGATGTGGGGTGTTGATTTCATACACGCTCATACCACAGCAGTTGCTTCACAAAAAAGCCCCGCCAAAGCACGGTGCGCTGGCAAGCGCATGGCTTAGCTATTCCGTTGACCGCAGACGGTCCTGCCACTCATGACTGGGAAAATATTTCTCGATCATTCTGCTTAGCCAGTGCCGGGCAGCGGGCTCCAGGAACGGTGCACACACATCAAAATCATCTCGGTCCTTAGCAGCCAAGCGTTTTGCTTTGTAAAGCATGACAATTTCTGGAGCCAAAAACGGAATGCCGTTTTGCGAAAGGGCGACGCACTCTCTCCGCGAGACCTGCACAGATGGGTCACGTCGGTAGGTCCACCACAAGTCGTCACCTGGGTCCAAAAACAGATCAAGTTTCCAGCACCGCTCAACTGGGTCTAAAACCCAAACCTGATGAACATCCGGTGCCGGACATTCATCCACCTCAAGCGGCGTCAGAACACCATTTTTTGCAGCAAAGAATGAGAGCGGCCCAATCGCTTCTCTGAAAACAGAAAAGTCTGACCGCAATACAGATATCTCAAGATCTCCGTGTTGACGGGTTTGCCTTCTAAGCCAAAGGTCAAGCGCCCAGCCACCGGCAACGTGCCAGGGCCGATCAACACGTCCGATCCGTTTATAGACATCAGACGGCGTCCACGCGCACCAACGGTCAATGCTTGGCAATTCCGACATGATCAACATTTAGCACAACCACAAAAAGGCCCCGCCTCGAAAGGCAGGGCTTTGTGGTCTTGTCTCTCGGTCAAGGGACCAATCAGGTCCCCAGATCAGGTGCCTTGAGGTTCCGGATCGATCCGGCCCACGCCACCACTTGTCGGCACAGAGGCGGTCGGTCCGCCGGTTGGCTCTGGCGGCTCACCACTGTCGCGATGCGGCTTTTCGCCGACCAGCAGGCCTTTGATTTCATCGCCCGAGAGCGTTTCATATTCAAGCAGACCTTTGGCGATCTTGTGAAGATCGTCAATGTTGGTCGTAAGCACCTCATTGGCCTTTTTATAGCCATCCTCCACGATGCGCCTGACTTCCTCGTCGATCATGCGCTGCGTTTCTTCAGACATGTTCTGCGAGCGTGCCACAGAATGGCCGAGGAAGACTTCTTCCTCATTATCCTGATAGGCCAGAGGCCCAAGCTTGTCGCTCATGCCCCACTGGGTAACCATGGCCTTCGCCATCTTGGTCGCCTGCGAAATATCCGACGACGCACCAGACGTGACTTTGTCATGGCCGAGAATAATCTCTTCCGCTACGCGACCGCCCATGGCAACCGCGAGGTCGGCATACATTTTTTCCCGCGTCACCGAGAACTGATCGGCTTCCGGCAGGCGCATCACCATGCCCAGCGCCCGACCACGCGGAATAATCGTCGCCTTATGGATCGGGTCAGAGGCTGCCATGTGAAGAGCGACCAGCGCATGTCCACCTTCGTGATAGGCGGTAAGGCTGCGCTCTTCTTCAGACTGGACCATGGAACGACGTTCCGCACCCATCATCACCTTGTCTTTTGCATCTTCAAATTCAGACATGGTCACCAGGCGACGTCCACGACGCGCGGCCAGAAGAGCTGCTTCATTCACCAGGTTCGCTAGATCAGCACCGGAGAAACCTGGGGTCCCGCGGGCAAGTGTCTTCACTTCCACGTTCGGGCCAACAGGCACTTTCTTCATGTGCACTTTGAGGATTTTCTCCCGGCCAATAATGTCCGGGTTCGGCACCACAACCTGACGGTCGAACCGACCGGGACGCAGCAGAGCCGGGTCCAGCACATCTGGACGGTTCGTTGCTGCAATCAGGATGATGCTTTCATTGGGCTCAAACCCGTCCATCTCCACCAGAAGCTGGTTGAGTGTCTGTTCGCGCTCATCATTGCCGCCGCCCAGACCGGCACCACGGTGGCGACCAACCGCATCAATCTCATCAATGAAGATGATGCAGGGCGAATTCTTCTTTGCCTGTTCAAACATGTCACGGACGCGGCTCGCACCAACCCCCACGAACATTTCCACAAAGTCAGAACCAGAAATCGTGAAGAACGGCACATTCGCTTCGCCTGCAATGGCACGCGCAAGCAGCGTCTTACCGGTTCCCGGAGGGCCCACCAGCAGCACACCTTTGGGGATGTGACCGCCAAGACGCTGGAATTTTGAGGGGTCGCGCAGGAAGTCGACAATCTCCTCCAGATCGTCTTTCGCTTCATCAATGCCTGCCACGTCATCGAAGGTCACCCGACCATGACGTTCTGTGAGCAGCTTCGCTTTTGACTTACCAAAGCCCATAGCCTTGCCGCCACCGCCCTGCATCTGGCGCATGAAGAAAACCCACACCCCGATCAGAAGCAGCATCGGGAACCAGGAAACCAGAATACCGAGCAAGGACGGTGAACCGTCATCTGCCGGCTTCGCTGTGATTTCAACATTGCGCTGGTTTAAGCGCTCAACCAGGTTCGGATCACCAGGATTGTAAGTGTAGAAACTCTGACCGTCGGAATAGTGGCCTGAGACCGTGCTACCGGACATGGTCACATCAACCACATTGCCCTTATCAACTTCGTTCAGAAGCTGCGAGAAGCTGATCTCATTGGTGGTGGCCCGTTCGACCGGGCTCTGGAACAGATTGAACAGCGCCACAAGCAAGAGCGCGACAACAGCCCACAGAGCGAAATTTTTAAAATTGGACAAGGTGCTTTTCCTGTCTGGAAGTCCGGCCCCACAAGCGGGACCAAGTTTCTACCGGCTAATTTGGATTTGTTCTAAGTCTATTAGAAAGATAGGGTCGCGACAAAGTTTTACTAGACGGGGATAAGTGTCCCCGGGCTCATTTTTCAACCTTTTTCTCTGAAATGTGATGATACATCCCACTTTGGCGCACTTATCCCTCTGTTAGAAAGTAACCCTAGCCTGCTTGGGTAAAAACCCCGTTAGCTCATTCCGTCCTTTTGACGAAATCCGAGCTCAAAACGGGGGTCAGTTGAGGGATCAGATTTCACCCAAAAAGCGGCTTCGAAACGTGGGCGCACCTGTCGCAAAATAGGCAAGCTGCGGTTGCACCAGAAGCTCATCATCCCGCCAGAGCGCCGGAAGCGTTTCAAGCGCAAGTTTTGGCACATCCGTCGGGAGAGGGAGGCCCTCCTCTTTCACCTGACGCAAGCCAGCGCGGCCGAGCGCCTGTACCGTGCCACTTGCTTTGCGTCCCGTGAGACGCACGTCAAAGCGACCATCCCAAACGAGCGGAGAGCCGGAAACAAGGTCAAGCCTCTGTCCGACGGCAGCTGCTTCTCTAAGCACCCGAAAATGGGCCAAACGACTTGTGAACTTAACACCACCCAATGTGCGCCCCCGGCCAAGAGCCTCGCCGCGCACCGCATCAAGGAGGGCTTCGAGGGAGTTCATGCGCGGCGGGTAGTCCGACCCACCCACGCGCTGGACCAACCGTGCGAGCAAGCGCAGGGCAATCTCATCGGGCACATCAGTTAAACAGCCTGTCTCCACCTCTGCATAGCCGAAAGGTTGCCAGCGCACGGCTTTGCGCTCCAGGACATCTGTCGAGAACTCAAGACCGGCGCGCGCTCGGCCCATGGCCTTCGCTGTTGAGACCAACCGATCGCGGTTGATGCCCAAATCTTTCAGAACCGGCAGCGCGTTCCGCACCTGAACCCGCAAAAAGCGCTCATCCTCATTGCTTGGGTCATCGACCCAGCTCTGTCCCGCTTTAAGGAGGGTGGACCGCAGACGCTCCCGGGGAACGTCCAGAAGCGGACGTAAAATTCTGACGCCATGATGCACCCGCACAGGCGCCATCGCGGAAAGCCCATCCACCCCACTGCCCCGCTGCAGCCGAATGAGAAACGTCTCCGCCTGATCGTCCAGATGGTGTGCTGTTAGAAGATCCGCCCTGCCGCGACCTGCCCGTCCCTGACCAGCGCGACACCAGTCCGTCAGCAGCCGGTACCGCACCGTGCGTGCTTCTGCCTGCAGATTGGACGAGGGCTTGTCCCCTTCCCAGCGAAGCGTCTTGTGCGGGAGCTGAAGTGCTTTCGCCCAAAGGGCGACTTGAGCCGCTTCCTCAGCCGCTTCTGGTCGCAACCCATGATCGACAGTCAGGGCTGTGATTTTTGGGACTTCTTTGCCCCGCGCTTCCAGCCAATCGCGCCACTGGCTGAGCAGAACCATCAAGGCAACTGAATCCGCGCCGCCAGAAACCGCCACCCCAAATCGGGCGGCTGGATCGAGAGGCCGCATCAAACGGCCAAGCTCAGGAGCTGTTAGTGCACGGGGGGACCGGGCCGGAGCCATAAGCGGTCGTCAGCAGCCAGCACGCGTGCGCTCAAGCTGCGCTCGCTGCTTCACCGCTTGCGCCGCAGACGGGAACCGCCGGTTAAGTTCACCCAATGTCGCACAGGCCTGTTCTTGCTGGCCAAGCGCCGCGAGCGTCATGCCTAGCTTCAGCAGACTATCCGGCGCTTTGGTAGAACTGGAATAGGTGGAATAGCCCGTCAGAAACGCTTCCGCAGCCTGTCGGTACGCACCGCGAACATAGAAGGTTTCGCCAAGCCAATATTGCGCATTGCCCGCCAGATTGTGGTTTGGGTAGCGCTGCAGGAAATTTGCGAACTCCGCCTCTGCCACATCAAACTGGCCCCGTTTCAGCTGGTTGATCGCCGCCTCATAGGCATCTTCTGGCGCACTGCCAGTAGACGTGGCCGCTGGGGTTGAAAAGCTCTCCGTCGGCAAACGAGCCGCATCATTCACAGAGACGCGGGTACCTTCTCCCGACCGATCCTGCGGCAAAGCAGACACGGGCACCTGCCCAAGCGTTCCCACAGTTGAAGCCGCTGCATCGCTGATCGCGCCACTTGCTGGTGGCGTTAACACAGGCCCGCCAGATGAAGCGGCGAGTCTGCTTGAGGCACCACCAGATGCGCCCAATTCCTGGAACCGAAATTCCACATCTTCGGCAAATTGACGGAACTGGGACTGGGTTTGTGTGAGGTCATAGGTGAGTTTCTCGATCCGGCCCGTCAGATCACGGAGCGAAGTCTCAACAGACTGAAGCCGAAGCGACAGATCTGCGGCACTCTGCGGGTCAGGTCCAAATCCTGTCGCGCCCGAAAGCTGCCCCGCCTGACCCGATGCCTGGCCCGATGCCTGATAGGTCTGGCGCTGGACGTCAATCAGATCCCGCTCAATCTTCTCAAGTCGATTGTAGAGAGCACGAGTCTCGACACTGTCAGGTTCCGCCTGAGCACCCGATACGCTGATACCGACAAAAGCCGCAACACAAACGCCCAATAGACCGGCGCGTATGCCGCCGGTTTTCCTAGCGTGGTTCTCAAAAAGTGCCACGTTCATTGCCGCTAACCTTCTCATTCCAGACCCCGTAGTTCAGATGTTCCACAATAGCAGAGAGTTCGGCCAAATTGAGGCCAAGGCCATTAGGACATCAAGCATGACCCTGCTGGACATAAAAACGCCCCCGAAGGCTCACCCTCGGAGGCGCTAAAACTGGTTTAGGTCTGGCTTATTAAGAACCAGCGCCGCTCACAACAGAGACCGCACGACGGTTCTGGCTCCAGCAGCTCTCGCTTGAGCAAAGCGCCACAGGACGCTCCTTGCCGTAGGAAATTGTCCGGATACGGGATGGATCAACACCAAGGCTCACAAGGTAACTTTTCGCAGCGTTCGCGCGACGTGCACCCAGAGCCAGGTTGTAGTCCCGTGTGCCACGCTCATCCGCATGGCCTTCCATGGCCACCGAAAGAGCTGGGTAAAGCTTCAGCCACGCTGCCTGGCGCTGCAATGTAGCGCGCGCAGCAGATGTGAGATCCGAACGGTCTGTTTCAAAGAAAACGCGGTCCCCAACATTGACCACCAGATCCTGCTGGGATCCTGGTGTAGGTCCGCTTGGCTGTGTCTGCGTGACTGGGGCAGACGGTGTTGAGGTTGCTGACGCGTTTTCGTCCGGTGTCGAACTACACGCTGCCACAACCACCATCAGGCCGGCCATTGTTACGACCCGCAGGCCGGCATTCAGGATCTTCATGGATGATGTCTCCTTACATCTTTATCGCAGTACGACCGAAGCCAGCGCTTCTTAGAATTTTGCCGCCCGTTTTCAGCGGATACAGCCGAAAAGTAATCTACCCGGGCCGACTTAACACTGCGTTCTTTAACATTACATGACAGCGCCCGGTGAAATTGTTTGTTTTCAACATCCCCGGTCCCATCGCACAAAGCCCCCCAGAAGCCTTACGAAGCAAGAAACCTATCTGTCCGTTGATCTTCCCGCAAGCCATCCCTCACCCATTTAGGCGGATTTCCTGCAGGAAACCGATCAAGTTCCAATCATCTTTTGGTCAGACGAAGGGCCCAGGCCTAAATTAACCACCGATCCTAATTGAGCCTGGGCGACCAGGCAGGGTCTGAGGCAAAGGCAGGCGTATAAACAGGCCGCTCATTATAGCCAGTGAGGTCCACCGACCAGAGGCTCGGGCCCCCATTCTCCCCCCGTGTTTCCCGGAAGAACATGAGAACCCGCCCATTGGGAGACCAGGTCGGGCCTTCATTATGATACCCCTCTGTGAGCACCCGCTCGCCAGTGCCGTCCGGCTTCATAATGCCAATCACAAAGCGCCCTTTGATCATCTTGGTAAACGCGATGAGATCACCCCGCGGGCTCCAGACCGGCGTTGCATAACGCCCTGTCCCGAAACTGATCCTCTGAGCGCCAGATCCATCTGCATTCATGACATAAATCTGCTGTGAGCCACCCCGATCACTTTCAAACGTGATGTAGCGCCCATCAGGGGAATAAGAGGGCGCAGTATCAATAGCGGCTGTATTCGTCACCCGCCGGGTCTGCCGGGACCGCAGATCCATCTCGTAAATGTCTGCATTGCCGCCACGTTGAAGGCTCATGATGATCTTCTGGCCATCTGGCGAGAAGCGCGGCGCAAAGGTCATGCCCGGAAAGTCCCCCACGACTTCCTGCTGCCCCGTCTCAATATCGAGCAAATAGACCCGCGGACGGTTACCAAAATAGGAGAGATAGGTGATTTCCTGGTTCGATGGGCTGAACCGAGGCGTCAGCACCAGATCGGCCCCATTGGTCAGCATGCGAGGATTGAAGCCATCTTGATCCATGATCGCCAGGCGTTTCACCCGCTGGCCCTTCGGTCCGCTTTCCGAGACATGAACGATCCGCGTGTCGAAATAGCCCTTCTCACCCGTGAGACGCTCGTATATGGCATCCGCAATGATATGTGCGACCCGGCGCCAGTTGTCCGGCGTCGTATAGAACTGAAGTCCAGTGATCTGTTGCTCGGCATAAATATCCCAAAGGCGGAACTCGACCTTCAGCCGCCCGTCTGGCTCGACGATCGTCTGTCCGGTCACCAGAGCCTGTGCGCTGATGACCCGCCAGTCACCGAAGCGGGGCTGAACATTCACGTCCTGAATGCGCTCAATGTAAGAGGCAGACGGCAAAGGCCGGAAAAGACCGGAGCGCTCCAGGTCAGCACCAATGACTTTCGCCACATCCACACCGATCTGGCGTTCCTGAGAGCCCGGTCCCAGAAAATCGACCACCGCGATGGGCAGCGGATCGATATTTCCCTGGGTGATGTCAATCTGAAGGGCTGCATGAGCCTGAGGGCCGCTGAATGCCAGCGCTGTCACAGCCGCACAAAGTGCAAGGCCCTTACCTAATCCCCCAAAGCGCAAACCCATCAGCTGGAAACTCCCTCGAAACCCTGTCATTTCCCGAACCATATCTCGTATTTCCCCACTATCACCCTTCAGGTGACCGCAATGTGGCAAGAACGTTAACCGCCCAACATTTCTCTTGGGTCGAAATTGAGATCAATCTCGCGCCAGGACGCATATTTGTCTGCAGGCATCTGGAAAGGCGCACATCGACGAATAGCCCGCATGGCGCTGTCGGCCGCTGCCCTGAAATAGCTGTCGCCGGACAGGAGCCTGGAATTATTGATCAATTGCGGCGGCTGGGAGAGCGATCCGTCGGGACGCAAAAACACTTTGATGCGAACCACGAGGCTCTCTGCGTTGGCCGCACCCGCAGGCACGCTCCAGCAGCGGCGCATCTGAACCTTAAAGGCGTCAATCTCAGACATGGTGAGCTGGGCGGCAGGTCCCGCCTGCCGCGCTGGCTGAGGCTCACTGCGGCGCACGGGCTGTGGTTCTTCCTCAGGGAGTTTGTCCAGGAGAGCGGCAATCTGAGTCGGATCGAAGGCTGGCTTCGGCTCCGCCCGGGGAGGCACTGGCTTTGCCTGCGGTTTGGGCTCAGGTTCGGGTTCAGGTTCAGGCTCTTGAGCTGGCTCAGGCGCCGGCTCTGGCTCTGGTGCTGGGGCGGGCTCTGGAACCGGTGCAGGTTCCGGCTCCGGAAGAGGTTCCGGCGGAATTTCGATGATCGGTTCTGGTTCTGCAATTTCTTCCGCGGGCGGTTCCGGCGTCGGCTCAGAGCGGGGAATGTCGCGCAGGTTGGTGAACTCATCGATCGTGACAAGCTCAACCGGCAGTGCCCGACTGGGTGCAACTTGTAGGGGAGCTGCGTCCGGCAACGCAATAAACATGGCGGCCAGAAGCCCTCCATGGAGTGCTGTCGAAAAAAGGATCCCTGCGCGCATTAAAGCCTACCGCTCAGAAGAAGATTGGGGAGGAGCTTCCGTGACGAGTCCGACACGGGAAAACCCGGCAGCGGAAATCCGGCCCATGACTTTCATCACCTCGCCATATTCAACTTCCGTGTCCGCGCGCACATAGATGCGTTCTTCATACCCGTTTTCGCCAATTGCAAGCAGCCGGGCGACCAGCTCTTCCGGCTCAACAATAGTTTCTTGCAAATAGACCGTGCCGTCCCCCTGGACTGTAATCGTCAGCGGTTCATCGTCACCTTGAAGCGGTTCAGACCGTGTCTGAGGAAGGTCAACCGGCACGCCAACAGTGAGCAAGGGTGCTGCGACCATAAATACAATGAGCAGAACCAGCATGACGTCCACAAGCGGCGTCACGTTGATTTCACTCATGGGCTGCAGGCGCGACCCACGTCGTCCTCGACGACCGCCCCCCCCGCTTGAACCAAGAGAAGCACCCATCTCTATCTCCGATCGTCAAGTTGGCGGGAGACGATGGCCGAGAATTCGTCAGCAAAACCTTCAAGCCGCGATCCAAAGCGGCCAATTTCACTGGAGAACTTGTTATAGGCAATCACGGCGGGAATAGCGGCCAGCAGCCCAAGTGCGGTCGCAAAAAGCGCCTCGGCAATACCTGGCGCCACAACGGCAAGGTTCGTATCCCGGCTGATCGCAATAGACTGGAAGGAATTCATGATCCCCCAGACCGTGCCGAAGAGACCAACGAAGGGTGCAATCGAGCCAACCGTGGCAAGGAACAGAAGGTTCGTCTCCAGCGACACCATTTCTTTGTTGAGCGTCACAGACATGACCCGATCAACCCGCTCCTTCACACCCGCAAAATGATTGGGGCCAGCATCTGAGGACCGTTTCCACTCCCGCATGGCTGACGCGAACAAAGCGGACATGGGATGGTTCGGACGGCTGCCCAAATCCTGATAAAGATCGTCAAGCGACCGGCCAGACCAGAAAGTCGTCTCGAAATTGTCGGCCTTCCGCCGCACGCTGCTGAGCCGCCACCATTTGTCGAACATGATGGCCCAGCTCCAGATAGAGGCGCCGATAAGACCAATCATCACTGATTTCACAACCCAGTCCGCCCGCGCGAACAGCGACCACAGGGTAAAGTCGGTTGCATCTGTCACCAGCGTGGCGTCTTGAATGATCTCGCCAACAGGGGCAGGCGTGATCCCGGTCTCAGCCCGAAGCGACGACACAAACTCCCCGACACCGCCTCCAGGCAAAGAGAGGTCCATCGCCGAAAAGGTTTGCACGGCGAATTCGACGACTTGTATGGGATCCATGGAAACTGCTCTCCGTCAGGTGCCTGAGCATTTTCAGGATAAGTTGAAGCACTTATCCGCCCGAAAATGCGAGAAAACTAAGCATTTGGGCCTCACCAAATCGAGGCTTGCAAAGCATGAATGGGCGCTTGCTCCACGAAGAGAAGCGAATACCCCCAGAATGGGGCAAAATTAGACGAGAGAATGTGTCAAAACTGGGGCATAGACGGTTTTTTGCCCGAAACGTCAAAGGCTTAACCCGATTGTGATGCAGCCGCCACATGGAGAAAGCGCCAGATCTACCAAGCCCTATTTCGACCAAAGATATTCTGCAATTTTTGCTTTACCCAATCGCGAACGCGAATACCTTTTCTGAATGGAGACCTCTCACGTGATGGAAGAAAGCACGCCCGCCACCCATCTGGATGCGGCACTCATAGAGAGGATCAACAAAGAACACCTCATCGAGACTCCCTTAGAACCAGCATATCTCCTGTTTATCTTCGGAACACGCCATGGCGTCGCGGAATTCATTGAGGAGGCCGCACGGCTATGGCGCAATGGGTTCTACCGCCGCGCCATAGTGTCTGGCGGCATCACCCCCGGCGGCACAGAGCCCGAAGGCCGTGTCATGAAACAGCTCATGGTTGAGGCAGGCATACCCGACGAGATCATTCTGACGGAGACACGAGCCTCCAACACCGGTGAAAACGTCAGCCTATCGCTGCCTATCCTCGAGCGAGAAATCGGCCTCGCAAATGTTCATTCCCTCATCGCAATGGGCAAATTGTGCACCTCCAAGCGCTATCTCATGACACTAGAGCGCCACTGGCCAGAGGTGGAAAAGATGCTCGCCCCCATCAACTGGTTCGGAGTGCCTAAAGAAGAATGGCACCGTCATCCGGTTGCCAAACAGCGGGTTCTATCGGAAATAGCAAAAATCGAACCCTACCTTGAGAAGGGCTTCATCGTTGAATGGCAAGGGACGAGAGTGTCCTAGTCAGCCTTTGATGCAGCCGCCACATAGGGGCCGAAAGCCGCCAGCATTTCGGGTGTCAGACGTCGCGGCCGACCATCTGTATCAATGCAGGCCGCCTTTA
>NZQM01000068.1 GCA_002695905.1 Parvibaculum sp. | reverse complement strand
GAACCGCCATTGACGTTGTACTTCTCAGGATCAATGCCGAGACGATCGCGTGAGTAGAGGCACTGTGATGCGAATGCTTCGTTCAGTTCCCAAAGGTCGATATCGTCAACCTTAAGGCCTGCACGTTCCAGAAGACGGGGCACAGCGAAAACAGGACCGATACCCATTTCATCAGGCTCACACCCTGCAACAGCAAATCCGCGGAATGCGCCGAGTGGCTCTGCGCCGCGCTTAGCAGCTTCAGCAGCTTCCATGACAACAACAGCTGCTGCGCCATCTGAAAGCTGAGACGCGTTACCCGCCGTTACGAAGTTGCCTTCGCCCCGTACTGGCTGCAGGCTTTGCAGACCTTCGATGTTTGTCTGTGGACGGTTGCACTCGTCTTTTGTGACTGTGTAGTCGACGATGCTTTCTTCCTTCGTTTCCCGATCAACCACTTTCATCTTGGTTTTCATGGGAACGATTTCGTCATCGAACTTGCCAGCTTCCTGAGCTGCTGCAATGCGCTGCTGTGAGCGAAGTGCATATTCGTCCTGATAGTCGCGCTTCACGTCGTAACGCTGTGCAACGATGTCAGCTGTTTCGATCATTGGCATCCAAAGAGCAGGATACTGCTGCATCAGGCTTTCTTCAGTGATGTTGTTCGTGTTCATGCCACCCATGGATACGAGTGAGATGCTTTCAACACCAGCGCCAACAGCGATTGGCACATCATTGTTCACAACAGTGTTTGCTGCCATGGCAATGGTCTGAAGACCGGAAGAGCAGAACCGGTTGACGGTTGTGCCTGATGTGGTGACCGGGCAGCCAGCTGCCAATGCGGACAGACGGCCGACATTCATGCCGGTTGCGCCTTCAGGGTTACCACAACCCATGATGACGTCTTCAACGTCGCCAGGCTCAATGCCTGCGCGCTCAACAGCGTGCTTGATGGCGTGGCCGCCCATGGCGGAGCCATGTGTGATGTTGAAACCACCGCGACCGGCTTTTGCCAGGCCGGTACGGGCGGTTGATACGATTACTGCTTCTCTAGACATATAGGTCTCCCTGCTTTGCAAACCTGTTTAGCAACTTTGTTTCGTCCCATTTAGCATCTGCCGATTTGACACGTCTCGTGCCAAAAAGCCAGCAACCGCATCATTGTCGCTACGGAATGCGCCGCCAAAGGACCAATTGGGCGGCACCATACCCGCCCTTGGGGGCAATTGGGAATCAATTTCGAACGACAGTGTTTCACACCTGAACATGGGAAATTAGCCATCAAACTCTGGGCAGTTGAATGTTTGAAATACGCTATTTTCTGCCGTTTTTTCCGCTTCTGTCGCAAAGAAACCTCATTTCGGCCCCTGCTTTGCCCCGTGCTCTCCCTTCGTCAGCCCTATTCACCCTGCAGATTGTTCATGCGGCTGAAAACGAATCTGGAGAGCGACATGACAAAACGGCACACCTCAACATTGGCATTGATCGGAGCAGCCGCTTTGATGGTTCCAGCCATTTTGGGAATCACATCTGCCCAGGCTGACCAAACTGCTGGTCCTGATGCGGTGACCGTTCTCGTGGAGTACTCCCCTTTGTCACAGGCATATATGGACGATGCCGGCCGGTTCACGATGCCGGTCTATTTCTCTCGTGAAGCCACGGTGTTGACGGAGGAAGCAGACTTGGCGCTCGGCGCTCTTGCCGACGAAGCGGCAAGCTATGCTGCTATCGCGGTGACGGTCAGAAGCCAGGGTGATGACGACCAGGCGGTCGCCGTCTATGACGCTCTTTATGAATATGGCGTGCCCGCCCGTGTGATGGCGCTCGAACTGGACGAAGATGTTGTTGGAGACGGGGACACCGACGTTCTCGCTTCTGCGATTTAACACCCAATATCGCAGACAACCTGATGTCAGGCGCCTCTCCCCCCGAGGTGCTTGACATTCTCCCTTGGCTACAATTTAATACGTTTGTATTTATTCGAACCGAGAGAGAAATCCCATGTCCTTCCGCGCCGTTCTATCGCTCAGCCTCGCTGCCCTGATGGGTTCCGGCCTTCTTTCTGCAGAAGCTGTTGAAAGACCCGAAGCAAGCGTGAATGAAAAGCTGCTCTCCCATCAGTCTGTGTTTCAACCGCCGCGGCTGATCGATGTGTCGGAGCATGTGACCGTCGCCTATGGCTACACGATGTCGAACATTGTGATGATTGAGGGCGACAAGGGGATATTCATCTTCGATACCGGCATGCGGGTTGAGAAAGCGGAACTGGCGCTCGAAGCGCTGAGGACCCGGACCTCCAAACCCATCCTAGGTGTCGCCTATTCTCATGGGCATGGCGACCATACCGGCGGCGTTCGCGCCTTCATCCCAGAGGGTGCTGGCGATATTCCCCTCTATGCCCACCGCAATGCGCTCCGCTATCTGGGCGACGTGACGTCCCCCACTGCAGACGTCTTCCGGTTGCGGGCTGTGCAACAGCTTGGCCTCATCCTGCCAGAAGGTGTGGATGGAACGGTCGGCTCCGGCGGGGGACCGGTTATCAGTCTTGGCGGGACTGTGAGCTACCTCACCCCGACCCATCTATTTGACGAAGACGTCACGATCGACCTGGGCGGCACAACAGTGACGCTCTTCCACGCACCCGGCGATCTGGATGATGGGATCGGTGCCTGGGTTGAAGAAGATGGTGTGTTGGCGACCGGTGACACAGTTGTTGGCACACGGACACACCCTATTCTCTCAACACCTCGTTATGAAAAAGGACGGGACGCTGAGGCTTATATCGCCAGCATCAACCACTTCCGTGATTTTGGGGCCTCTCATCTTGTGGGCGGTCATGGGCTCCCGATCAGCGGCACTGAAAATGTCAGCACCTTGATCGACAGCACGCTCCTGGTGGGCCGCTACATCATGGATGAAACGCTTCGCCAGATCGACGCTGGGGCTACGCCTGAGCAGACCGCCGCCGCTCTTCGCATTCCTGCGAGCATCACCAGCGGAGAAGAGTTTGATGATTACTACCATCGCCTCAGCTGGATCGTTCGCGGGGTCTACAACAAGGAAATGGGCTGGTATGGCGGCGATACGCTGGAGCTGGTGGCGCTTGCGCCAAAAGACCGCGCCTCAAAACTCATCGAAGCTTTGGGCGGCGCGGAGAGTGTTTTGACCCAGGCAGAAGAAGCTTACAACGAAGGTGACTATCGTTGGGCGGCAGAACTTGCAACCGAACTTCTGCTTCAGGACGAGGGCAATACAGAAGCTTTGTCCATCAAAGCCAACTCCCTGCGAGGGATTGCGTACCGAAGCGACAGCGCCAATGAGCGCAACTACCTTCTCACCGAAGCCGATCTCATGCTGGGTGACATTGGGATGAACGTAATCTTCGGTCAGGCTTTTGCCCGTGTCACAGAGTTTTTCTCTGAACCGAAAATCCCAGACCTTGCTCTGGCAGGCCCCTCGTCTTCCTTTATCAGCAAGTTACGCGTGCGCTCTGATGTTGCTCGGCCCTTGGATGAAGACATCTCGATTGCGGTGCAGGTAACCGACAGAGAGGAAAGCTTCCAACTCACTCTCACGAAGGGTGTGATGATCCATGATCGGGCTGCATTGCGCGCGCCTGATGCAACGCTGACGCTCGATCACCGTTCCCTCATCCTGCTTGCTGACGCCCGCATTGCGTGGGGGAACATTCTGGACCGTGACTCTGTCTCGGTGAGCGGCGACTCTGCTAAACTGCAAACCTTCTTCGAACACCTCAATTGGGACTGACCTTGACCAAGCCTGCCGCCAAAACATCAGGAACCGGTAAGTCTAAAAGAACCCGCGAAGCGCTTCTGCTTGCCGGTGAAGAACTGATGGGCTGGAAGGGCATTGAAGCCACCTCCGTCCGCGACATCAACCAAAAGGCAAAGCAGAAAAACACGTCCGCTATCGGGTATTATTTCAAGAACAAAGAAGGCTTGTTGCAGGCCATTCTGGATCGAAGGATGGTACCCTTAGATGACGAACGCCGCGCGCGCTGGGACGAAATCAAAAGCGCCAACGGCGTCAAAAATCTGACGCTGCAAGATCTGGTTGACGTGCAGGTTCTGCCCCTCGCCGAAGCCGTTTTGTCAGAGCCTGCCTGGCGAAATTATGTTCTTCTGCTCGCCCAGCTCGTTTCCGCCCATGGCGCGCCCTACCAACACCTCTGGCGTGACAGGTATGACAAAACCAGCGGCAATATCATCGCAGCAATGCGGGATCACATGGCCGCAACGGATGATGACGTCTGGCGTCAGCGGGTCAGCGACATGATCACATTCTCTATTGGCAGCTTGTGTGAACGCACTTACGTGCTCGGACGAAGCGAGAAAGCACCCAGGCTATCCGACGAGCGGTATTTGTCGAACCTCGTTCAGACAGCGACCGCAATTCTGTCGGTGCCCAGTCAGCTTTGAGTCAGCCTGTAGGGCTGCCGATTGCGATCTCATAGCCGTCCGGGTCGCGGACATAAAACTCTTCGATCCCATAAGGCTGCTTTTCCACTTCCGTAACGTCCATACCCCGGCCAGATAAGCGCCCATGCATTTCGTGGGCTGAGGGATAGGTGAGATAGAAGACGGCATCACTGTAGTGGGGACGCTTCGCGCGCTCGGAAGGGGTGATGATGTCTTTGGCGTTGAGCATCAGCGCACCAGCGCCTTCATGGCGCAGATTTGCCCAGATGACCGCGCCTCCCTCTTCCACCTTCTGCTCCACTTCAAATCCGAGTTCTTCGTAAAACTCAATGGATGCGCCGACATCTGCAACATTGAGAAGCGGCACGAGATCCGTTGGGCGGGACATGGCATCTCCTTTGACAGGGGTCGAGACAATCTCCGCCTCAATTAAGCGCTACACGCCCACATAGTGCAATGAGAGAGTGCGCCGTTGCGCCTGAGCACGGTGTTCCAACAGCCAAATGCCCTGCCACATGCCTAAATCCATTCGACCGTCGGTCACCGGAACGCTCAAATGGGTTTGTGTGAGCGCAGTGCGGATATGGGCAGGCATGTCATCTGGGCCTTCCGTACCATGGCGGTAGCGGGACGGATCTTCAGGTGCCAGGTTCGCCAGACTGTCCATCAGATCCGCCATCACATCCGGGTCTGCATTCTCCATAATGACCAGAGACGCCGAGGTATGCCTGACGAGCACCGTCAGAAGACCTTCCTGCGCGCCCTCCTCCACCAGCCAGGCAGCCACCTTGCCCGTCATGTCATGGACCGAAAACCCACCGGTTGTGGTTTCAATATGGTCCCGTGTCTGCCACAGCGATGTGCCCATGGGCTCTCCCTCTTTCGCTACACGCTTATACAGGGTAGATAGAGCGCCAACAGGGCCCGCTCGTCAACGGTGATTGGGGCGCCCGCCCGCCAACTTTCTTTTTGATGGAGTGCGCACGCACATGAGTTCCCAATCTGCTTTTGAAAGTCATGTCGGTCCTATTTCCTACACGCGCTCAGATGATGGCGCGGCGCTCAGCTTCACGATTGATGAGCACCACCTGAATGGAGACGGCTTCATCCATGGGGGCATGATGATGACGCTGGCATCGGGCGTGCTCGGCGAGCTGGCCCGCGCCACGACAGACGGTGCGCCCACCGCGCCGCTGTCGGTCAATTGTGATTTTGTCGGACCTGGCCCCAAAGGCGCTGCCGTTATTGGCACCGCGACCATCACCCGTCGAACCCGGACCGTGCTTTTTACATCTGCGGAGCTCAGAGCCGACGACAAGCTGATGATGACGGCAACCGGTGTTTACCGGATCGGAGAGGCATCGTGACTGCAACGGCGCCGGAAGGCTTCTTCGCACAGGAGCTGATTGACCCATTTGAGAAATTCGTGGGGCCGCTTTTTGAGCGCGACGAAGACGGACAGCGGGTTGTGGCGTTTCGCGTGGATGAACGGCATCTCGGTCATGATGGCGTGCATGCGCACGAAGGTCAGCTGATGACTTTCGCGGATGCGTCCATGGGCTGCACCGCCTATTGGGACAATGACCATGCGCCCTGCGCGACACTTTCCTTGCAGGTGAGTTTTTTATGCTTCCCAAAGCTCGGTGAGCTGGTGGAGTGCCGCGCCCGCTTTACTCGCAAGACACGCTCCATTCTCTTTGTCGAAGGCGCGATCACTGTCGGTGACGAACCGGTTATGTCCGCCACCAGCCTTTGGAAAGTGTTGGGAGCGCGGTAAGTTCGATCCATCCAATAGCCGTCATCCCGGACGCCAACAGGTTGGCGAGCCGGGATCCATAGAGCGTCACAGCAAATTCCGGACTCAGCATGGACCCCGGGTCAAGCCCGGGGTGACAGCAGAGTGTTTAGAAAGCAGTCGAAGGCGCCCTACAGATCCTTAAAGCCCTTGGGGATGGGCATGAGGTCCTGAAACTCCGCGTCGCGCTTTTCCTGCTGCGCGGTAAAGCTTTCCGCCATATCGCCCGGCTGGAACATGCCTGTCTGCCAGACAGCGATGTGTTTCAGCGCGTCACCCACTGAATGGTCGCGGCCATAGTTGAGCATTTCTTTTGACCCCCAGACAGCCAGCGGTGACTTGGACGCAATGTCTGCCGCGTGTCCCATGGCCGCTTTCATCATGTCATCATGGTTCTCGAATACTTCATTCACAAAACCGCAGGCCTTGGCTTCATCTGCATACATGCGCCGTCCGGTGAAGGCCATTTCACGCACAAGACCTTGCGGCATCACATAGCCCATGCGCGGGAAAGTGCCGACGTCGGCGGTCATACCGATATTGATTTCAGCGATGCAGAAAAACGCTTCTTTGGTGCAGTAGCGCATGTCGGCTGCACTGGTGAAGTCCATACCCCCGCCGACACAGGCACCATTGATGGCTGCAAGCACGGGCATACGTGCTTCTTCGAGGCAGGAGAAAGTCTTTTGAAGCATAAGGACTGTCTGCATCATGCGTTCACGGCGACGGCCTGCCTCAATGTGGCTTTGGTCGGAACCACCTGCGAAGACGGAGAGGTCCATACCGGCTGAGAAATGCTTGCCTTGGGCGGAGATCACAATCACCCGGGCACGGGCATTTTCGTCAATGTCGCGGATGATCGCCGGCAGCTCATTCCAGAACGGCTTGTTCATGGCATTGGCCACTTCAGGCCGTGCCAATTGAACGTGGGCGATGTGATTTTCAATGCTGACGTCGAAGCACTCGTGCGCCTGACCGTTCTCGTTTACAGCTGCTTGGCTCATCTGGAGCTCCCGTCATTCCTATAGTTTGACGGGAGCCTATCACAGGTGAGGCCTAGCGCTGCAGTGCTTTTCCGGCAGCATTGTCATCGGCCTGAAGGCGACGGAATGCGGTGAAGAGACCTAGTTCTGGCTTCGGTTGTCCTTCACGACCCTGGAGCAACAGCTGATACATGAACCAGTTGGCGGCGCCCATGCCATTGATCAGCCGCACCAGTTTGGAAGGGCTGTTCTGACCAAGCAACCAGCCTTTACCGAGCGTCAGGCCATCTTCATAACGGGGCGCTTCCGCGATCTTCCCTTCCAGCAATTGAGCGGGCAAATCGGTTTCCACACACATAGGCCGACCGATGCCGATGGCATCTGCCGCGCCGGACGCAAGTGCCGCATTCATGCCTTCGATCGACCTGAAACCGCCGGTCACCAGGAGCGGTAATTTGGTGGCGCCTCTTATCTCATTGGCGTAGTCCAGGAAGTAAGCCTCGCGCGCGATGGTGCTCGGACGCATGGTCTGTGTGCGGTCGGCATCAAGTGTCAGACCATCGCCGGCCAACATTTTCGGCGCTTCATAGGTACCGCCCGAAACCTCCAGCAGGTCCAACCCCTCCTGCTCAAGCCACTGGGCGACGGTGATGGAGTCTTCCGTCGAGAAACCGCCTTTTTGAAAGTCGGTAGAATTGAGCTTGACGCTGATCGGAAAATCGGGACCCACCGCTTCGCGGACAGCGCGCACGGACATAAGCAAAAGCTTCGCCCTATTTTCCAGTGATCCACCCCATTCGTCTGTCCGTGTATTCACATCAGGTGAAAGGAACTGCGACAGCAGGTACCCATGGGCGCCGTGAAGCTGGACGCCTGTGAAACCGGTCTCTTTAGCGACAGTTGCCGCTTTGGCAAAGCGATCAATCACGTCCAGAATCTCGTCGTGCGTTAGCGCACGCGGCTTCCCAAAATTCTTACCTGGCAAAGCCACCTGCTGTTCCGAGGCACTGACAGGATGTTTGTTGACGCTGACCGGTGTTTGGCGACCGCCATGGGAGATCTGCATCCAGAGATGGTTGCCTGCGACTGTTCCGGCTTCTGCAAAGGCTGCCAGCCGCGACTTCGCTTCGTTTGACTGAGGTCCATCAATGGCGACATTACCCGGACGCTCCATATAACGGCGATCAATCTGCACATTGCCGGTAAGCAGCATGCCCGCGCCGCCTTCAGACCATTTTCGGTAGAGCGCCACATGGCCATCGGTCGCCTGGTTCAGCGGATCTGCCAAGCCTTCCGTCATTGCGCCTTTGACGAGGCGGTTCGAAAGGCGGGCACCGCAAGGAAGGTCGAGGGGTGTTGCAATCGTCGGAGGTGTCGTTTCAGCCATTGGGAGCTCCTGTCTGTCGATATCTGCACCAACAGATAAACGCTACGTTGCGTATCGTCAATAGATACGCTACGTTTTGTTTTCCCATGGTATAGAGAGCAAATGTCAGAGCAGCTTCGATTCGAGCAAAAACCTCGCCCCATTCCCGCCGCCACGCACCGCAAAGTGCTGGAAGCAGCAGCGGAACTCCTTTCCGGGAAAGGCTATCCGAGCGTCACAATTGAGGCGATTGCAGCCAAGGCCGGGGTCGCCAAGACCACTATTTATCGGTGGTGGCCCTCCAAAGCAGCGATCCTGCTCGATCTGTTTGACACGATTGGCACAGAACAACTGACAGACCCGGCGACCGGAAATGTGGCAGGCGACCTCAAGGTCTATCTGAAAGCGCTGCTCGGGCTGATGAGCGGCACCATTCCGGGAGAGGCTGCAGCCGGCATGTTTGCCGAAGCCCAGGGTGACCCGGCGATGAAAGACGAGGTCTGCGCGCATTTTTCCGAGTTTCGACAGATTGTTCTCAACCAGATTGTTGACCGCGCACTTTCGTCTGGCGACTTGCGCCGGGATGTTGACCGTCGCCTGATTGAAGATCTGATTATCGCCCCTTTCTGGTATCGTCTCCTTATCGCCCATGAACCTATGAGTGCAGAGGAATGCGAACGACATATCGATGTCGTGCTTTCGGGCCTTGCTCCCTAATCACCTTGCGCTTCGTCACCGTTCGCGCTTTGCTATCCCCAACAAAACAAACCGGGAGGCGCACATGGCGATCAATTACGACGAACTGATGACCCTGAAGACAGAGGGCCAAGAATTTTCCTATGGCGACCGGGAGACCATGCTCTACGCGCTTGGCGTGGGCTTTGGCCGTGACCCGCTCGACGCAAAGGAATTGCCCTTTGTTTATGAAAAAGATCTGGTGACGGTCCCCACCATGTCCACCGTGATCGCCTGGGGCGCCGGTGCCATGGCAAAAAGCGGCATTAACTACGCCATGGTCGTGCATGGCGAACAGAAGCTCACCATGCACAAACCATTGCCTATCGCTGCTGACATTCTGGTCGACACAAAAGTCGTCGGCGCCTGGGACAAAGGCGCTGACAAAGGCGCTGTTATTGCGAGCGAAACGAGCATTCGTGAAAAGGCAAGTGGCGACGCGCTTTGCACCATGCTCTCCACCACGTTTGCACGCGGTGATGGCGGCTTTGGCGGCCCTAAAGAAGGTGCGCCTGTCCCTCATGCCATTCCGGACCGGGCGCCGGACCAGTCTTTTGATGCCGCAACAGCACCGGACCAGGCGCTTCTCTATCGTTTGTCCGGGGACAGAAACCCGCTTCATGCGGACCCTGAATTTGCGAAAGCCGTTGGGTTTCCAGCGCCGATCATTCACGGGCTTTGCACTTACGGAACATGCTGCCGGGCGATCATTACCAATGTCTGCGACTATGACCCGAAACAGATTATCGGCTTTGATGTGCGTTTTTCTTCACCGGTCTATCCGGGAGAAACCATCACCGTCGACACATGGCGCGACGGGAACGTGCTCTCTTTCCAGGCGCGCGTGAAAGAGCGGGACGTCATGGTCATCAATAACGGCAAGTGCACGCTGGCAGGCTAGCGTCGCTTTTTCTTCTGCCGTCGGTTCATGAGCGCTTCCAGCGCCTCATGGACCGCCGTGCGGTAGGCTGGCTTCAGATAGGGATCAATGATGGCGAGGCAGGCAAGGGCGCCGTCCGCCAGTCTCTGTTCGCGCATTTTGCGCGGATCAGACGCGCGATCCATGAATGAAACCCAGCTGAACCAGACAAGAAACGAATTGAGCGCCAGAAGCTCTTTCGTCTTTTGATCGACGGCCACCATGTCGCCCTGATCCATGATGTCCTGATACATGTCCGCCATGGTCACGATCGTGTCGTCCTGAAGCGCCTGGATCATTGCCGCGAGTTCCGGATCACGCTGACCCAACCCAATGAGGTCAGCAAAGAAGAAGCGGTAGCGCCAAAGCACTTCAATGGCGCTCACATAATCGTTCGCCATGCGCTCGGCTGAAATCGGTTCTCCTTTGGGATAGGTAAGCGGTTCGGCAATGCCATCGCGAATGGCTGGGAAAAGAGCGCGAATGATCTCTTCTTTGTTGCGGAAGTAGTAGTAGAGATTTCCAGGACTGATGCCTGCTTCTGCGGCGATCTGGTTGGTACTCACATCGCTGGCACTTTCTTCGTTAAAGAGGTGAAGCGCCGTCTCCGTAATGAGCGCACGGGTTGCCGCGCCCTTGGAGGGACCCTCTCGATCCTTCGGAAATGTTCTGTTTGCCGCTGTCTTTGCCATAGGTTTTGGATACCTGTCCCGCCTCCGCGTGTCACCCCTTGACGCTAAATTTTTTGAGTATAAGCTCTACTTTATTAGAGTTTAAGCTCTAAATTGGGAGGGAGGGCTCCATGCTCGATACTTTCGCCATCAAAGGGCGTGATGCCTATTTGCCTGCCTGGAAGGGATTGACCCGTCCTCAGGCCGACTGCGCCTATGACAGCGCTGTCATCAGTGGCAATGGGATTGGGGCTGCGGTGCTGGCTGCCCGTCTCAACCGCGCACCGGAATTTGCAGGGCGCGTTGTCATTGCCGCCCCGCCCGTTGCGGAAAGCCGTCGCCTCATAAATGGCGTGACACTGAGAGCGCGCAGCATTGACTATTACGCCGCCGCCCTTGGCATTGACCGTGCCGACGTTCTGCGAGAGATGTATGGGCCGGACTGGACCAACGCGATTACCTATCGCCAACGGGTTTCGCTTTGTGACGTTGATGGTGGCCAGTATTCACTTCGCTCGCCCACAACCTGGATGACCAGCGAGGGTGTTCGGAAAGATCGTACGACGCGGGAACCCCTTGCCTATGGCGTGCGCAATTCCCGCCTTGCCGGGGCGCTCATTGCGCTTGCCAAACGCGCTGGTGTCCAACATATCGAAGAAGAAGTGAATGACTGGCAAGCATTGTGGGCACTTGCGCCGGGCGAGCGGCCTTTGATTGTCAATGCCAAGCCGAAGCCGCTAGAAAATGCAGAAACAATCTGGCAGGCACCTGCACCGAAAGAGTTCGTCGTCGCCTCGCAGGTTACCTTTACAGACAATGCGCGACCATCCAAGGGCGTGCTTGAAAGCCATGATGCGTTCTGCGCCTTCATTCACCGGGACAGGGGACTTGATATGTCTGTGCTCTATCCCTTCCAGGATCCACTCTCGCCAGATGCGCGCTATTACGGGATTTTCTATCGCATCGCCAGAGCAGGCAGCTTTGATAAAGCCCACGAATATGAAGCGCTCACCAACGAAATCATCGGCGTCGGCGGGGAGCTGGGACTGGAGCCACACGATATAGACGAGACCATGGGTCAGGCTGCTGTCCCCTGCTCGCCCTGGCGCGGGCTCAAAAACCGGCAGAAAGACACGCTCGATCTCTCTTACATTTACAATGGCGGCGCGCCGATCATCACCGGAGACGGCATGGTCAGGTCTGCCGTCGCCGCCACCGCTGCGGCTGAAGCCCTGCTTTGCGGTCACGACCCCGTGCCGGAGATGAATAAAGCCCTCAACCGGTATCGGTTCCTCAACTGGAGCCAGTGCCGGATGATGACGAACTTTCCCGGCACCGCCGCGAAACTTATCGGCGCACGCCCCAACTGGGCACTTGCTGGACCGGGGCTCTCACGAGATTGGGACATGTGGGCAGGAGCCTATTGATTATGCACGTCCACAAAAAAAGCGGGCACCGCAAGGGCGCCCGCCGGGCTGGCGTCAAATGATGACAGGTATTTTAGGTGAATTTGAAGCAGCAGACTTTGTTGCCATCAAGATCCCGGAAATAGGCACCGTAGAACGTCTCCATGCGCGCCCCTGGTTCGCCTTCATCGGTTGCGCCCAGTTCCATCGCCTTGGCATACATGGCATCAACTTCTTCCGTCGATTCCGCTGCAAGAGCGATCATGTTGCCATTGCCCGCCGTCGCTGTTTTCTCGTCGTAAGGAACGCACAGAGCAAGCATCGCGCCGCCTTTTGCATCATTCCAAAAAATGATGCGATCCATGCTGAATGCCCGCTTGCCGCCAAAGGCACCAAGGAAGTCATCATAAAACTTGGCGCCTTTTTCAAGATCGTTCGATCCAAGTGTTGCGTATCCGATCATCAGAGTATCTCCCATTGGGTCGAGATCCCAAATGCCCCGACCTTCATTCTTAGTCCGACAAGTTAGACAATCACCGGAGGAATACAATGCCAACTCGACATCACAGTTTGCTGATTGGACATGGCGCCCTTATTTTTATTTTGGGGCTCGCTGCAGGCGTCCCATTTTTATGGGCTCTGGATGCTGTCGCTGCAGGTGGAGGGGCGGTCGAAGCTGAGGCGTTGCGCGCCTGGCGCATGGCGCATCTGGAAGGCACGTTGAATGGCATGATGATGATCGCCGTTGCTGCCGCTGCCAAACAACTCACTTTGAGTGATGGCCGGTCATCTATCATCACCTGGGGCCTCATCGCGACCGGCTGGGGCAATATCCTCGCCTCCTTCGTGTCCGGCATGACCGGTGGGCGCGGCCTCGCTTTTACAGGCATCGACTGGAACACGCTCACCTTTACGCTCTTCTCTGTCGCCATCGTCGGTGTTATCGCTGCATTTGTCGTTTTAGCGCTCGCCGCCTTTTTGCAGCCCAGCGACTAGAGAGTCCTTACACCGTGTTTGGCGGAAACTGTCTGTCGAATGTCATTTCCGCCTAACACATTCATCCCTAAATTGCTTCTGTCGGCAACCATGGGAATGCGCCACATGCACATCGTGATTTTTCTCTATGACGGGTTCACAACATTAGATGCAATCGGCCCGTTTGAGTCTCTCAGCCGCTTGCCGGATGCAGAAGTTACCTTCGTTGCCAAAGAGGCCGGCATGGTCGCCAATGATAATGGCTTCATTGATATTTATGCGCCCCTAAGCATTGATGAAGTCGATAGCGCAGACATTCTGCTTGTTCCCGGCGGTTTTGCCGATGAAGCCGTGCGCAACGATCCTCATCAGATGGACTGGGTTCGCAAAATCGCGAAGACAACCAAGATCAACGCCTCGGTTTGCACCGGCTCTCTCATTCTCGCAGCGGCTGGTTTGTTAGAAGGCAAAAAGGCGACGACCCATTGGGCCCGCTACGATGTTCTGGAAAGCTATGGCGCCACACCTGTTGCTGAGCGATGGGTCGACCATGGGGATATTATTACGGCCGCAGGTGTCTCGGCTGGCATTGATATGGGGCTATATCTATCCGCCCAGATCGCAGGTGAGGATTATGCCAAGGCATTGCAGCTGGCGATTGAATATGCGCCGGAACCACCATTTAACTCTGGCAGCGTCGCCACCGCCGCCCCCGAAATTGTTGAGCTCGTCGCAGCAACCATGGGCAGCGGGGAAACTATTCCACGCCCTCTTCCCGAACGAATTGGCCGGGTACCCCGAGCTCAATAACTGCCCCTAACTTGGGGATGACAAGAATCCGTCTGGTGGGTTTTTCACCTGCCAGACAGTCTCAAGCAAATCACGACATACATCGCGATGGCGGCAGTCTGACGCCATTGCACAGTTCTTGAGCGAAAAGAGGCGCTTCGCCCCTTCGCTGTCCAAGCCATACTCTCTCATCAGGCGGGCTGACGCGATCCGGTCGCGGCATATGGGCTCCATATTCTCTCCCTTTTTTCCGAGCCTGTATGGTGACCGCTTGGCGGCAAACCTGCGTTGACCAGGATCAAGCCTTTCAAGTTTTCTGCATGCCCTTAATCGCCCTCAGACAGCAATTAGACGCCCGGGAGTGGCTTCTATATCTTGCGAGCCAAAGAACTGGAAATGTGGGGGGAGATGATGACGGGCAAAAATCCATTCGAACCGGCTTTGTTTGGCACCAATGCCATATCAGCCGAAACAAAAGCCATCAATGACGCCTTGGTCGAGCTGCTGGAAAGGTCAGACGATAATTGGGACATTGGTGTTGTAGAAGCTCGGGCCCGTCGGGACCGCGGTGAGGGACCCTTCCCACTTGTCCCGAAATCAGACCGGGCGATCACCCGCACCATCCCAGGCAAAGGGGGTCACGTGGAGTTGCGGATCATCGCGCCCGAAAATCCCAAGGGGGTCTATCTTCATTTTCACGGCGGGGGATGGGTATTTGGGTCTGCCGACGGCCAAGACCCGATGCTTGAGCGGATTGCAGATAATTGTGGGCTGGCTTGCGTCAGTGTCGAATACCGCCTTGCCCCTGAACACCCTTATCCCGCTGGGCCTGACGATTGCGAAACAGCCGCCGCGTGGCTTGTTGAAAATGCAAAGGCAGAATTCGGAACAGACGTCCTGACCGTTGGCGGCGAAAGCGCCGGTGCCCACCTGGCTGCTGTTACGCTGCTGCGGATGCGCGACCGCCACGGGTTCACCAACTTTGCGGGAGCCAATCTGGTGTTCGGTGCTTTCGATCTTCGTTGGACTCCGAGCGCACGCGCCTTTGGCGATAAGCCCTATCTGATCCTGCGCACCCACGATCTGCACAAATTTGATGAGTGTTTTATTCCGAAAGGTGCCGACACCTCAGACCCGGATATTTCTCCACTGTTCGCTGACCTGAAAGACATGCCGCCTGCGCTCTTCAGCGTCGGGACGGCGGATGCACTCCTAGACGATAGTCTCTTTATGCATGCGCGGTGGGCAGCAGCTGGAAATGAGGCGGAACTCGCCATCTATCCCGGCGGCGCGCACGGCTTTGTCGCGTTCCCCGGCGAACTTGCCGCTTCGGCAGTGAAACGCATGGATGGGTTTCTCAACCAGGTCACGAAATGACGTCGGGGTCTCCTCGCCTTCCTGCAAGAAAATGACTTTCACCGCTGACCTTTATAAGGTTCGCCGCGTGCCGTTCTACTTAGGGATTTCATGACCGACCCAATCCAAACCGTTCAAAGCATCGTCAACACCTGGAATTGCGATGAAGTGGGCCATATGAATGTTCAGTTCTATGTGGCGGCTGCATCTGATGCCAACCGTGCATTTGCCGTCGCTCATGCTCAAAGCAGATCTGTCATATCCAGTCGAGATCATATTCGCTTTCATCGCGAATTGAGGGTCGGGGATATTTTCGCCATAACGAGCCGTGCATCTGGCACACATGAGGGCGAGCTCATCCTCTCCCACGAGTTGCATAACTCCGCAACTGGCATTCTTGCTGCAACGCTAACAAGCCAGACCGACCTTCCCGCGCATTTGGATGAGGGAGCCTACGCTCCCCTAAAAGACGAAGCGCGGCCCCGCGGTGTGCCCGGAATGTCTTCCTTGCCCTGTCTTCAGCTGGATGATCAGACCGCTGAAAACTTAATCCCCATCTATCAAGGTGTCGTGCATCCGGAGCATTGCGACGAAACTGGCCTCATGCGCCAACAACACATTATGGGCCGGTTTTCTGATGGCGCAGCACACCTCTGGCAACATGTCGGGTTTGATCGCGACACGATGCTCAAGGCGCGTCGGGGCACGGTGGTTCTTGAAATGCGCCTCGATCGTTTGACAGATGTACGTGCCGGAACGGTTCTTGTCGCAAAGAGTGCCATGGTGAAAGTGATGGGCCGGGTCTTGCGCTTTGCCCACTTCCTGTTTGATGCGTCAACCGGCGCTCTTGTCGCGACAGGCGAAGCTGCGGCTGTGATGCTGGACTTGGATGCCCGCAAAACGGTGGCGTTCAGCGATGAAGAGAGCGCCAAGCTCGCGCCCTATATTATGAAGGTCGGCTGAATTGTCTGTATTGGGGGGCGAAATGATCGATACCTATCGCGGCTATGTGAACCCGTGGGAATGCGACGAAATGGGCCATATGAACGTTCAGTTCTATATGGGCAAAACATCCGATGCCGCTTTTCACCAACAGGCGTTTCTTGGTCTTGGCTATCAGCATCAGCAGACCAAGCGGACGACCTATGTGGCACTTGAGCACCACATACGGTTTCACAAAGAGCTGTTCGCGAGCGATCTTGTCGCTGTGCGGTCGGGCACCCTGTCGCTCGACACCAAAACCATGCGGATCTATCAGGAAGTCCGGAATGCACTCACCGACACGCTTTCTGCCACGCTTGTCGTCGATGTCGGGCATTTTGATCTCAATGCGCGCAAACTTGTCCCATGGACCGATTTTATGCGCGGCCAAGCTGAAAAAATCATGGTCGCGCGTCCTGATGCCGCCCAGCCCCGTTCTCAGCCGGATGGGTCACTGGATCGTGATGCTTCACTTGAGCGAGCAGAGACCAAAGGCATGCACGAAACAAATCGCTCCGTCGTCAATCGTTGGGAATGCGATGCGAATGATCATATGAATTCGCGCTTCTATCTCGCACGCTTTTCTGAGTGTCAGGGACATATGTGGGCGGCCGCTGGGCTCGACCGCCATTCACAAAAAGCCAAGGGCCTCGCGACTGCCACAGTTGAAATGCGGCTTGCCTATTTCAAAGAACTGAACGCAGGGCAAACCCTCTTTGTGCGAACGGGGCTCGAAGCTCAGGACGCCAAAACGCTGCGCTACCGGCACTGGATGTTCGACGCTGAGACGGGGCAGGCCGCTGCGGCTTGCGAAGGCACGGCCCTTCTCATCTCGCGGGAGACCCGCAAGACCGTCGACCTTCCGTCAGAAATTCGCGACAGACTCGGCTGAGTTCGTCACACGTCATACACGTATCCACTTTCAATGGAGAGCTTCATGAGCTTTGTTGAGCTATATCGCAGTTCGGTGCAAACCTGGGAAACAGATGGGATGGGGCACATGAATGTGCAGTTCTATTCCGAGAAGGCTACAAACGCTCTTGCAGCCCTCAGCCTTCATCTGGGTCACGGCCGAGACGAAATTGCACGGACAGGCACCCGCCTTGTTGCTGAAGACCATCACATTCGTTTCCTGCGCGAACAGCGCCCTGGTGCGCCCATCTTTATTCGGGGTGGCGTGGTGGAGGCGGATGCAAACCGGCTCACCTGTTATTTTGAGATGGTGAACACGGTTTCAGGTGATGTTGCAGCGACCTTTCTTGCCCACGCATCTCTCCGGTCAGATGCAGACCGCGCACAATCCCCCATCTCTGATGCGATGATTGCCAAATCCAAAGAACTCCAAGTCAACGTACCCAAGCACGGAAGCCCCCGTGGATTGGAGCTCACACCACCGCGCTCTTCCCCAAACCTTGGCGGCGCAGAAGAGATGGGACTGCTCACCACGTTTCAGGGCGAAGTGATGCGGGACTGGTGCGTGACGGGTGACTTTCTGGCGACACGGCGCTTCATGGGCATTGTTTCCGACTCTATTCCCAATCTGCTGGGCCAAACCCGAGGGGATGATCGCTCCAAGGACAGCACGACGGGGGGTGCGGCGCTCGAATACCGCTTTGTCTATCGGGGCGCGCCGCGTGTCGGCGACATTCTGACGCTCAGAAGCGGCCTCAAAGAGGTAACTGACAAAACCTACACCTGGGTCCATTGGCTGTTTGATGTGGAAACAGGGCGATGTGTTGCGACCGCGGAGGCTGTTGCCATCGCGCTTGATCTTGTTGCACGCAAGGCCATTCCCATTCCGCCTGATATGAAGGCGAGCCTTGAGAAGTTTGTTGTGCCAGGATTGGGTGTCTAATCGGAGAGTGCTCATGAACGCCGAAGAATATTTGGAAACAGCAACGCGCTTCCGGCGCGAGGTTGTCGAACCCAATGCCGCCCAATGGGAGACAGCGCAGCGACAACCTGTGGCCGCATTGAAGCAGGCAGCCGATGCGGGCCTCATGCGCCTGGAAACTCCTGTCGAGGCTGGCGGCTACGGCCTTTCCTTTCTCACAAAGCTCGCCCTTTGCGAAGACATGTCGCGGGCAGACATGCCCTTCACCTTTGCGCTCATCAATACGCAGAATGTAGCAGCACGGCTTTCAGCTACGGCAAATCCGCGCCATCTGACCGACTATGTGCCCCGCATATTGGCCGGTGATCTGTTTGCTGCGACGGCGCTATCAGAGCCTGGTGCCGGAAGTGACTTTGCGGGGATTACAACCCGTGCCACCAAGGTGGACGGCGGTTGGGAACTCACGGGCGAAAAAGGCTGGATCACCAATGCCGAGATTGCCAATCTCTTTGTGACCTATGCTCAGTGCAAGCCTTTGGGCGACCCGGATGCGGGCTGGCGGGGCGTCGGGTCTTTTCTTGTTGATGCAACGCGCGCAGGCTTCCGTCGTGTCGAACCTTATGCGCTGGCTGGTGGTCACGCAATTGGTGCTGGTGGCTTTAAACTAGATCGCTATTTCGTGGCCGATGAAGATGTTCTGGGCGGACCTGGGGACGGTTTTAAATCTGCCATGTCTGGCGTCAATGGTGCGCGCGTCTATGTGGCTGCTATGTGCGCGGGGCTCGTCGCGGACGCGCTGGAAAAAGCCGTAAGCTATGGCGCAACACGCAAAGCATTTGGGGAAACCCTTCTCAGCCATCAAGGCTTAAAATGGTCCCTCGCTGAGGTTGCGACCGAACTGGAAGCCATGCGCGCATTAACCCACTGGGCGGGTGTTCTGATTGAGGGCGGGGGCGATGCGGTCACGCGTGCCGCGCAGGCAAAGAAATTTGCGACGGAGCGTGCAGTGACCTTGATTGAAGGTTGCATTCAGGCCATGGGCGCCAATGGCTTACGCGAAGAGCATGGGCTCGGTCGCCATCTCATCTCAGCAAAAATCGCTGGCTTTACAGATGGGTCCATCGAAATGATGAACGAGCGCATCGGCGCTGCTCTTCAAAAAGAGTACGCCTCTTAAGAGCGCAAAAAGTCTACATCAAGTCCGCTTAGGAGCGGACAGTTCGTGGCAGCACGGAGCGAATGATGATGCCGCGCTCGCTGGCAATGCGCTGAATGGTCTTTGTCCCTCGCACCAACCGGTAGAGTTCTTCCATATTCAACGCGCGGCGTGCGGCTTTCGCGGCAGCACGGGTTTCGTTGTAGAGTTTGCGCAAGCTGCGATCATCAAGCTTTTTTATCTCAGCTTCTTTTTCTGCACGTTTCGGATCTGGTTCGTCGAACTTCACAATCATGATGTCATGCTCCTGATTATCTTGTTCCAGCTCAGTCTTGTCTCAAGTTTGGATCTACGGGTTTGATTCACTTCCTAGTGGGTTTTGCTGCAGCTCTTCATCCATGCTCTGCATCTCTTCGCCAAAGATACGCGCTGCCCTGGCAAAACGCTTCGTCATCTTTTCGAAGAACCCAAATGCTTCATCGAGCTCTTCTTCCGTTGGCACCCCTGCACGCTCTGCGGGTGATTTTGCTTCCAACTTCTCGAGACGTTCGCTCAGAGCGGCAATCTCAGCGTCATAGGCCGCGCGTTCATCAGCTGCCAGTTCGCAACTAAAGCCACCCGCTTTTTCACGACAGTGAGAGACTTCGCCCGTTTGTGTATCAAGACGCAGAAATCCTTCGCCTGTTTCTGTCATGGAATAGCGTGCTTCATTTGCAAGTGCAGTTCCACCAGTAAAGAGGCATATGCTTAAGGCAAGTGCGAGCCCAGTCCGGTTCATTCAAACTCTCACGTTAAATTCGTACCCATGGTCAGAATGACGAGGGATTGAGGCAGGAATGCGACCGAAAAATCTTAACTTTTTGAGCTTTTCTATGGGTTGTTCTGGGCGTTTACTCTGTCTTCGAGGGCCACAATTTCTCGGCGCGCAATTTCGGGAAACTCCATCGGCAAGAAATGTGATGCCGAGCCAAGACGCAAGATCGTGCCCTGCTTGTCCTGCCGACCAATGATTTGTGGCGCATCGCCCCGGCAGGTAGATCCCGCCCCTGCGTAAACAAGGCTTATGGGACATTTCACTTTGTGCAGCGCCACAAATATATTGTGCTCATGTCCACGAAAGTTGGCGGCTTCCCAGGCCGGTGCACAGGTGAGTTCTACCTCACCGGTCTGCAAGTCACGGGTCCCGCCTTCCACATAGTCAGCGATCATGTCGACCGGCCACGACGTGAAGGCCCCGCGGCCCGTATATTTCTCCACCATGGTCGCGCGATCAGGAAACACCGAGCGACGGCGTTCGGCACCCGTTGCCAGATCATGAGGGCCTAAACCAATACCCAACTTCCGCATCCATTGAAGAAGGCGCCCCTGATTGCGCCGGATCATCACAGGGTCCAGCAGAACGAGACCGCGCACCAAGTCAGGTCGTCGGGCGGCAGCGAGAATGCTCGTGGTTCCACCCATGGAATGACCGGCGAGCAAGACCGGTCCGCCTGCCTCTCCGGCAAATCGTTCCAGGAGCGCCACCAGGTCATCGCTGTAGCGATACCAGCTGCGCTGAGTTCGGGGATTGGCGGTGAGGGTTGTCTGGCCATGACCGCGCGCATCCCAGGCGCGGATATGAAATCGGTCCGCAAGCGGTGACAGGAGCTTACGGTAGGTCAGGCCGTTAAACCCATTGGCATGGGCAAAGTGGAGCGGCGGCAGACCTTCGGCCGTCTTCCATTCGAGATAGGACTGTGCACCTTCCGCCCGCTCAAAACTCGCGCGGACAGGCTCGACAGATAAGGGACTCGACATGTTCACGTGGGGGCTCTTTCAAGCTTCTAACAAAGATTTTCTTCTCAACCAGTCTGTGACGACACCAACCGCGGTCATCATCTTGTCCGGCTGTCCGATATAATAGTGCGTCGCGCCCTTGATCACATGAAACTCTTTGTTGTCATGCTGTACACCGGCTAACAGGCGTTTTGCATGGCTTGGTGTGCATCCATCGTCCGCACTGTTTTCAACGACCAGAATGGGCACCGAAACGTCACCGGCGCATTCCGGCCCCTTGGCACGGGAATGTTCGATAGACCATTGGGAGAGCCAGGCACGCAAAGAACAGAAACGGGCAAGACCTGCGGGCATCATGTTGACGGTCTTTGGATCGCCCATAAAACACCAGTTCGGACCCTTGCGATCATTCGGATCCACATTCAGATCCAGCCAGCGCGGATCGGCCATGGTGCCATGAACAACAAAGCCGAACTCTTCGTTGGGAAGCCCCGCTTTTTTCAGTTGATCCAGCTTGTTCCAGACAAAGTCATCAATCCGTTTTGACCGAGCCACCTGCGCTGCCCGGTACCGCTCTACATAAGCATCTGAGTAGGTTGGCTGGTTCGGATTCTCAGGGTCGTAGAGATTGAGGTCGACATCCCGCTTTGTGAGATCATTTTCGTCGTTGATCGAGGCATCGAGCCATTCGGTCAGAATGATGGCGCGACTTACATGGGCGGCGAGCTGAAGCACCGCATCTGCCGGGATAAGGCCCGCTCCCACCACATCGACCGGGTCGCCAGCTGGCGTCGTTGTGATGGTCGGTTTTTCCGCCTGAGACTGGTAGAACATGGAGAGTGATCCACCGCCTGACCATCCGGCCAGGATCACTTTTTGGAAGCCGAGCTTCTCTTTGGCATATTTGATGTACTGCCCAAGATCGAGAATGACCTTTTCCATGATGAGCGCCGTATCATTGTGAGGATAACGACTCCCGCAGCAGAGACAGTGAATTCCAGCCGCTGCCAAAGCGTTCGGCATGGGCAAGAGGTTCATGGTGCCGGTGGGATGCATAAAGATGAGGACCGTATCTGAGTCCACATCCTTTGGTTTCAGGTATTGCCCCTCCACCACGATCGTATCCAATGCGCCTGCATAGGTTTCCTTGAAGGCTGACTTTTCCTGCCAATGTAAAAAGATGGGGAGGCGCTCAACTTCGTGCGGCGTTGCGTTTGTCATTTAGTCCTCTACCAAGTTGCCATTAGCATCACGTATTTCGGGACCGTTCACCCGAACCCGCCCGTCGCCAAATTTTCCGTCGCGCGCTCTGAAGGCTTCTTTCAAGCCCTTCACCGCCGCGTTCTGCCTGAATGTTTCGGCGGCTTTGGCGCGATGGCCACGAGCGTCATTCTCACATGCCAACCGCTGAAGGGTTCTGGCCCCCATCAGTTCCAGACCCAGATTGACCACACGTTTTTGGGTCGTGAGCAAGTCCGGATCGATCATCGCCAATCGGTCGGCGAGACCTTCCACTTCTGCTTCCAGCATCTCCGCTGGCACCGACTTCATGACGAGCCCGATCACTTGGGCTTCTTTGCCTGTGATGCTATCACCGGTGAGTAGCAGGCGCTTGGCCCATTGTGGGCCGCAATGATAGAGCCACATCTGATTGGGCAGAGAACCCAGATCGCGGGCCGGTGGAAATGCAATCACCGCGTCATCAGCGGCGATCACCATATCGCTCAAAAACGCGATATCGGTCCCACCAGCCAGGCAGCGGCCATGGAGCTGCGCAATGACGGGTTTGTGCATGTCGAAGATGGCCATGCGAAACCGCTGCTGCCGCTCCAGCTGCCAGATATCATCATCAATGCTGGACGCGCCACGCAGGTTTCGGTCCGGGTCGCGCGGGGCCGCGCCTGCCAAATCATAGCCTGCACAAAAGTCCTGCCCGGCGCCCCGGAGAATGACAGAATGCACATTACGGTCATTGTCCGCATCCCAAAGCGCCTCGTTCAACAGACGCTGCACCTCGTAAGAGAGAGCATTTCGTTTTTCAGGGCGGTTGAGCGTCAAACGCATGCGACCCCGTTCAACTTCTGCCTCGACATCTGCCATGAGATTGACCTTCCAGTTAAGGGTGTCGTGTCGTCGACTTATCGAAAGTTCGCAGGACGCTTTTCGAGGAACGCATTTACGGCTTCTTCATGTTCCGGCGTTTCCCAACATTCGTGCAGGAATTTGGTTTCAAGCTTCTGCGCGGCATCGAGATCGGTCGTTACCGCATTTTCAGTCAGCAGCCTTTTGGTCATGCGGAGCTGGGCGTCCGGGTTGGTCGCGATCTGCTCGCCAATGGCAATAGCTTTGTCCAACAGCTCGTTTGATGACACGCAATGTTCCGCCAGCCCCAAGTCAGCGGCCTCCTGTCCTGAGTAAAGACGCGCGGAGAGCATCATCTCGCTTGCCTTACCCCAGCCCATGCGGGAAATGAGGAAGTGACTTGAGGCAAGCTCTGGCACGATGCCCATTTTGACAAACACCAGGCCGAACTTCGCGGCGTCCGACGTGATGATCACATCAAAGGGCAAGATCATGGTGACGCCAATGCCAACTGCAGGGCCGTTCACCGCTGCAATCAGCGGTTTGGATTCACGAACGAGCCTGATCCAGTCAACGGTTGCGGGCACGCCGCCGGAGCCACCTGCCGTGTCATTGCCCGGGTCGTTGCCGTCAATGCGAGTCTTGAATGTGCTCTCAACATCAGCGCCTGCGCAGAAGCCGCGCCCAGCGCCGGTCATTACAATAGAGCCGATGCTTTTGTCATCGTTCGCCATCTCAATCGCGTGGGCCAGCTCTTCCATCATCTGCGGCGTCCAGGCGTTTAGCCTGTCCGGGCGATTTAGTGTGATGAGCGCAATGGTGCCCTTGGTCTCATAGATGATCTGTTCGTATGTCATCTGCTCCTCCCCAGGATAGGTTTGTTGGGAGAAGTGTAGCGGGCGTTGGTCAGCAAGGCGAGTGTGTCAGGCGCGATCTTTAAGAGCGTCTTCCAGCATGTCGAGCCTGTCCTGGCCCCAGAAAAATTCATCCCCGAGACAGTAGGAAGGCGCACCAAAGAGGCCACGGTCAATCGCCTCTTGTGTGTTTTGTTTGATTGCATCAGAGATATCTGAGCGCGACGCTGCGTCAACAAGCCGAACGCCCTCCAGCCCGTTTTCGTTTCCAATCGCAGCGACCACACCAGGTTCGGTAATGTTTCGCTCTTCTTCCCAAACAGCGCGCATCAACGCGTCCGCAAGCTGACCGGCGGCTTCTTCGCCCGCCTCCCGGGTTGCGACGATAACGGCCCCATCCGCAAGTCGCGGATTGACCGGCCAGTAGGCGGGATCAAGGTTCATGGGGAGCCCGCGTTTTTTGCTCCAGCGCTTCATCTCAATTTTCCGCCAGGCCTGACGCTGCGGCGGACGCTGACCGGCAGGAAGCCCGCCGGTGGACTCAAATAAGGTGAGAAGATTGGTGGGCTTATGACGCACCTGCACCTCATTGCGTTTTGCCAGATCCCGAAACGCGCGCGAGCCGACATAACTCCAGGTTGAGAGCGTTGAGAAATAGTAGTCGATGATGGTCATACGGTGTGCAACTTCTCGTCGTCATTCACACCAAAAACGTACCACAAACTCTAAAGCAGACTTGCGATGTCCCTGCGTCAACCTTCCAACGCAATGTCATGGGCTGCCATGCGACCATTGTCGGTCTCCGCGAGCTGGTAGCTTACCTTTTGCCCGTCTCTGAGCGTTGTGAGTCCGGCTTGCTGGACTGCCGTGATATGGACGAAAGCATCTTTGCCGCCCCCTTCCGGTTCAATGAAGCCAAAGCCCTTTGTTGAGTTGAACCATTTCACAGTTCCCATCGGCATTTTTGTCGCGCTCCGTGTCACCGTTGCATTCATGTGGACAGAAAATGGAGCTAGTACGTGACAGGCGTTTGACAATGGCTCGTAACAAAAAGGGAAAAGAAAAACCCCCGCCAGTTTCCTAGCGAGGGCTCTTGGCGCTGCTGCGAAGCGCGCCTCACACGATAAGCCCCATTCCCCCGAGTGGGACTCTTCGTATGCCAACTGTTAACTCAGGCCTCTATCAATAGTTATCGCTACCCTATTCGTCGAGTGCGCATTTGCAACACTTAGTCCGAAATGAAAACTCAGGGGTCTGAAATGAAAAACTTCCGGGCACGCCCCCCGGAGGTCTTATGACTATTCTGTCCAATTTTCCGATGCGACTAGAGCGTGCGGGAAATCAACACTTTCATGATTTCGTTTGTGCCGCCGTAAATCTTCTGCACACGGGCATCCCGATACATGCGGGCAATGGGGTATTCGTTCATGTAGCCATATCCACCATGGAGCTGAAGACATTCGTCCACCACTTCGCATTGCATATCCGACACCCAATATTTGGCCATGGACGCGGTCGCCGCATCCAACTTTCCCTCCAACAGAAGCCCTGTGCAATGATCCGTAAACACACGCGCGACTGTTGTTTTAGTTTTTGCTTCCGCGAGTTTGAACTGGGTGTTCTGAAAATCCATCACAGCCTGGCCGAATGCTTTACGCTCTTTCACATAATCGACGGTCTGCTCAAGTGCTGCCTCCATCATCGCGACACCCTGAAGGCCAATCTGAAGACGTTCGGAAGCCAGCTGCTGCATCAGCTGGATAAAGCCCTGCCCTTCTTCTGTTCCCAGAAGGTTGGATGTGGGAACACGGACATTGTCAAAAAACAATTCAGAGGTGTCCTGGCTCTTCTGACCGATCTTGTCGAGATTGCGTCCACGACGGAACCCTTCAACTTCGTCGGTTTCGACAACGATCAACGATGTGCCCTTGGCCCCGGCTGCTGGATCTGTCTTGCAAACGACAATGATCAAACCCGCCTGCTGACCATTCGTTATGAAGGTCTTTGATCCGTTGATTACATATTCGTTGCCATCAAGCTTGGCGGTCGTTTTGATGTTCTGCAGATCCGACCCGGTTCCCGGTTCGGTCATGGCGATCGCGCCCACGAGTTCACCGGACGCCATCTTTGGCAACCAACGCTGCTTCTGCTCTTCTGAGCCATAGTGCACGATGTAGGGCGCGATGATGGCGTTGTGGAGAGACGCCCCAAAGCCGGTGATGCCTTTTTTGCCAAACTGGTCGATCAGCATTGCTTCGTGAGCAAAGGTGCCACCCGCCCCGCCATATTCCTCCGGAACAGATGCGCAGAGAATGCCCGCCTCGCCTGCCTTGTACCAAATGTCGCGATCGACAATTTCGTTTTTCTCCCAACTGTCGACATGGGGGGCGAGTTCTTTCTCGCAGAACTTTCCAACCGCGTCCGCGAAGATCTCAACGTCTTCTGTCATCCAGGCTGGTTTTTCGACTTGAAGTACCGACATATGATTTGAACTCCTAGGTCCCCCCTGGGACCAAATGTGAAGGATGTGAATTGAGTGCGGTGGCGGAGTTGGCGCGGATAGGTCCGCGCACCCTCAATTCATCAGCATGCCGCCACGTCGCGGCCGATTACGAGAAACGAGTTCAGCGCGTGGTGACACGCGCGACGCTGTTCGTTTGTTACGCTTCGCCGTCGGCCTGTTTTGCCAGCTGAAGCATGCGGTCACAGCCTTCCTGAAGCAGTTCGATCTGAACATCGATGTCCTTTTTCTGCTGCTCAAGATTGGTGATCTGTTCACGGAATTTTTCCTGGGCGATCAGGTACTGACGCTCATCACCATAAGTGTCATAGAGGTCAATCAGCTCTTTGATTTCGCCGAGCGAAAAGCCAACAGCCTTGCCGCGAACAATCAATGCAAGACGAGCCCGATCACGGGGGCGATAGACCCGAGTCTGTCCCTGACGGGATGGATGAAGAAGATCTTTATCTTCATAGAAGCGGATTGCTCGGGTGGTCACATTGAACTCATCTGCGAGCTGGGTGATCGAGAAGGTTGCATCGCCCTGCGCAGCTTTCGCGGCAGCATTTTTGTAAGTACCGGCGGCGGCGGATTCTGGTGTGCTCATCTGTTGCATGTCTGAAAACTCCCGGTGGCATTAAGGATCAAATTCGCAGTTTTCTGCGGTTTTCTTTAATAGAACGGACTCTAGTTGACGCTTACGTCAACGTCAATACTTTCTGTCGACGTAAGGGAAAGCAGCCGCCACCCTCGGATTATTGCCCCCAGTTGGCCGGAATGGTTAAGTATCGCAACCGCAAGACATAGGAGAATCTGATGCAGCGCCTGAGTTCAATAGCCAGCCTTGCGTTGGCCTGCGCCTTTTTGGCGGCCTGCTCATCTGGTCGCCCCGGCGACCCGGCGCCGCTCAGAGGTGTCGGTCTGCCACAACAGGCCGCAAGCTCCGCCGTCAGCGACACGCCGCTCGGCCGCGCAGTGGTCCGCGCCGTCAATGACTACCGCACCGCCACCCCCTTATCCGTAAATAGCACCCTGCAGAGAGCCGCCGCAGTGCACGCCAGTGACATGGCAATCCGCAAATATCGTGGCCATCACAATCCAGAAGGGCAAGGCCCCCTCGACAGGGTTCTGGCAATTGATGAAAACTTTCGCGGGCGGGTCGGTGAGAATATCTGGATGGGTACGGAGCGCCGCGGCAATACTGACGACCAAATGGCCGCCTTCATTCTGCAAGGCTGGCTTAACAGCCCGCAGCATCGCTCTCTCCTTGAAAGCGACAGGTTTTCAACCACCGGTGTTGGTGTTGCGCAAAACGGTGATGTGATCTACGTGGTTCAGGTGTTTGGTGACCCCTCCTAAAACCAAACCCCATTCACCTGCCCCAACACCCACCAGACGCTCGGTCTTAGGCAGCGTTGCTGGCGCAGGGGTGGCATTGGGCACCACAAATGCGCCAAGCGCCGAAACAGGCCAACGGAAAATGGTGACGCCTTGGCCGATTGAGGGCGCCCACCAACACCCTCGATGACCTGCAGGGCCTGAACGTGAAATGTTGAGGCTGAGAGTCAAAAATCAGCCCTGAAGAGCCCGAAAGTTAACCCCGCGTTTACCAAAACCCTGCTTGATAAGGCTTTAGCAAGATCGGTTACGCGTTCGTGACAACTCGCACCGCCTAACCCGCGGAATTGGCGTACAGAATCCAAGTATTGTGGATGGTCGCCGGGTTTACACAGAATCACGTGGTCGATACAGTCCAGAATCGTTAACGGGCATAGTGATTCGATGAGACCGGGGGTTCCTTGGAGCGTTAAGGGCATTGAGCCCGAAGCCAGAGAAGCAGCCAAACAGGCTGCTCGCAGGGCAGGCGTGACGCTCGGTGCCTGGCTCAATCAGGTGATCATGGAAAGCGGCACCGATGACATCAATGCCGCCATTCAAAATTACGGAAATCTGGATGCTGCCTCCAGCCAGCCACAAGCACCGGCTGGTGCACCTTATATGCAACCGAACATGCAGCCCGCTGCTTTTGCAGCCGCGCCCGCGCAGCCTCAAGTTGACCTTTCGCCGGTGACAGAGGCGGTGCGCGATCTGGTTCGCCGGATTGATTCAAACGAACGGCTTCTCGAAACCTCGCTGGACTCGCTTGCGAGCAGGATTGAATCCTCAGAGCAGCTCATCGCCTCAGGCGGCGTTGGCGCCGCAGCCGACTCTGGTATGGAACGCAAGGTTCAGCAGCTCACTGATCGCCTGGAAGCGGCTGAAAAAGCACGGCTCCCGTTCGCCAAAAACACCGGCGACAGGCTCGCTTTTCAAACACTTGAGAAGACCATGAACGCCGTGGTCGACCATCTCGAGACGGTTGACAGTCAAAGTGAACAAAAATTCGCGGAAATGCGGCACCTTCTCTCCGAGCTTGCAGACCGGGTCGACAATTCTGAGGAAGCAAAAAAGCTCGATCAGGAAAGGGCAAAAACAGACGCGCTCGGCAACACACTGCAAAATCTCTCTGAGCGAATGGCTGAAACCGAACAGGCACTCCACGCGGCCACTGCCAGCGTGGAGCAAGGCCGCCGCCAAGCCGTCGAAGAAGCCGTTCAGATCGTTTCCAACAAGCTCGATTCCGACAGTCAGCGCGCCCAGATGGCCGAGCTGCAGACTGCGATCGAGAAGATGAACAGTCGGATCGACCATTCTGAAGCGCAAAGTGCCCACGCCATTAAGACGCTTGAGGGCAGCCTCACCGCCTTTGTTGACAGGCTGGAACAAACCCAGGTGCGGGCCGACGACATTGTGCCACAAGTCATGGAACAGCTCGACGGCCGACTTGAGCAAGTCGTCTCCCGGGTCACCGATAGCGAGACGCGTGCTCTGGAAACCGCCAGCTCGGTTGAACAAGCACTGTCCTCTCTTGCGCAGACAATGAATGCGACCGAGCAGCGGAATGCGGCGACGCGTGAAACCGTTCAGTCCATGGTCGCGCAGGTCAATGAGCGGATTGAGAGCATCGAATCCGGAGCAGATCTTCCACTATCACCGACGATTGCCGTTGGCGCTGGCCTAGCAGGCATGCCTGCCCCACCGCTTTCCAGCGCGCCCATGCCGCCGCCAGGATTTGCTGCTGAGCGCGCACCTGATCATCTTCTGAAATCGCCAGTGACGATCCCATCGTCGGGGCCACCTTTGCCGTCAATGCCACCGGTAGCGGACGAGCCCCCGGCACCCGCCTCACCAATGGGAGATGTGCCACCACCACCATCGGTTGATGCCCCTGCACCTCCCCTTTCTGACGTGCCGCCGCCGCCAAACATCGGACCGGCTGCACCACCTGCTGCGACTGACGCCCCACCGGCACCAGGCGATCTTCCGCCGCCTCCGCCGCTTGAGCCTCCAATTGCTGCGCCTGCAGAACCGCCGGTCATGAACGAAAAGAAGGCCGCGCGTGATTTCATCGCCGCCGCGAGGCGCGCTGCCCAGACAGCGCATCAAACTGGGGACACAGCGAGCCTGGGCTTTGGCGAGCAATCTGACCGCTATGCAGCCTTTGAAGATCAGGAAGAAGGCCGCGGCAGACGCCTTGCCATTATTATTGGTGGCGCGGTCGTCGCCCTTATTGTCGTTCTGACACTGGTTAACTGGCTTGTCTCGCCCTCAACACCTGAGGCTCCCGGCGACGATATTGACGTTATTCTCGACGAGCCTGCCCCTAGCGACAGCGCTCTGGAAGATTTGGCCGCAGTGCCGGATGCGACCGTGCCGGACACTGTGGCGCCGCTAGAGGATTTGACTGTTATTCCGGAGGCCATTCCGGAGGACGCTGGGACCGCAGATGCGGCTGCCGCTCCAGCGTCCATGCCCTCTCCTGCTGTGAATGAACAACCCGCCCCTGCGCCGCTTCCAGAGCCCCGCACGCCGGCCTCGGCGGCACCGAGGGCCATCGTGCCCAACAGTACTGATCTGCCACCTGTTGAAGCAGCCCCGACAACGCCCGTCACGCAGGCGCCAACTGGCACCCGCAATGCTTTGCGCAGTGCTGCTGCGGCAGGCAATCCCGCTGCCCAATATGAAGTGGGATTACGCTATGCCCGGGGCGGTGGTGTTCCACAGGATTATGGGCAGGCAGCCTATTGGTTCGACCTTGCAGGCAAGCAAAACCTGGCAATTGCACAATACCGGCTCGCGACGCTTTTCGAGAAGGGCCGAGGCGTTCCCCAAGACATGGAGAAAGCCCGCAGCTGGTACGAAAGTGCTGCGCAGGCTGGCAATGTAAAAGCAATGCACAACCTGGCTGTAATTTATGCTGAAGGCAAAGGAGTCCCTCAAGACTTCGCCAAAGCCGGGCAATGGTTCCTGGCAGCCGCGGACCATGGACTTGCCGACAGTCAATATAATGTTGCTGTTCTGTTTGAGCGCGGTCTTGGTGTCAGCGAAGACCTTCCTGAAGCTTTCAAGTGGTTCTCAGTGGCAGCAGCGAATGGCGATGAGGGCGCTGCAGCGCGGCGTGACGCGATTGCAGAGCAGATGGATGCAAACACTCTCGTGGATGCAAAACTTGCCGCCCAAACATGGGCACCAAAGCGGGGTGATCCAATTGCGAACGGCAACCTCACGTCTCTTGGAAATTGGAGTAACGCGTCCCTCACAAGCACCGGCAGCGCCTCCGGCGCTCCACAGGCAAGTGCTGAGATCGCCAAAGCACAACGCCTTCTGCGGGACCTTGGGTATCAGCCAGGCCCTGCTGACGGACTGATGGGCCCACGCACACGCGATGCCATCAGTGACTTTCAACGCACCGCTGGCCTTGGTGTCACAGGTGCCGTCGATACTCAGCTTCTCAACACACTGGAAGCTTACGTCCGGTGATCGATCGGCGGCGTGACACGGTACTTTCCGTCGCCCACCAGCATCAAACTGCGGCATGCGGACGGGCTGGTTGAATGTTCCAAATATACCTTCCTATTGCCGAGCTCCCTGTAAACGTGTTCCTGATATTAGGCATGGGCGGGCTTGTCGGATTTCTATCGGGCATGTTCGGCGTGGGTGGCGGATTTCTCATGACGCCCCTGCTCATTTTTACTGGCATCCCGCCAGCAGTCGCCGTGGCAACACAGGCCAATCAGACAGTCGCTTCATCTATTTCAGGTGTGGTCGCACATTGGCGACGGGGTGCCGTCGATTTCAAGATGGGGGGCGTGCTGTTGATCGGCGGCGTCATGGGCGCAGTTGCCGGTGTCTATTTATTCGCCTATGTGCGCGCATTGGGCCAGGTCGACCTCATGATTTCGCTCTCCTATGTTCTCTTTCTGGGTGTCATCGGCAGCTTGATGCTGAATGAGAGTGTCAGAGCTTTGATCGCTGTTCGCCAGGGCGGCAGCCCGGCATCTGCCAACAGATCACACCATAGTTGGATGCACGGTCTGCCACTCAAAATGCGGTTTCGCCGATCGAAGCTCTATATCAGCGCGATCCCCCCCGTTGCGATTGGGACATTTGTCGGCATCCTGGTTGCCATTATGGGCGTTAGCGGCGGCTTCGTCATGGTGCCCGCCATGATCTATATGCTGCGCATGCCGACCAATGTCGTTGTGGGCACGTCGCTCTTTCAGATCATCTTCGTTACCGCCTTGGTCACTGTCCTTCATGCGGTTGAGAACCATGCTGTCGACATCTTGCTTGCATTTCTGCTGCTCCTTGGCGGCGTGGTTGGTGCTCAGTTTGGTGCGCGGGCCGGGCAGCGGCTTCGCGGTGAACAGTTAAGGGCCTTACTCGGCCTTATCGTTCTTCTTGTGGGCTTGCGCCTGGGCTTCGACCTTGTCGTCAAACCAGACGAACTTTTCTCCCTGACAACGGGAATGACGCCATGAGAAACACCGCGATAGTTCTGAGTTTTCTCGGGGCGATTTTCGCCAGCTGGCCTGCCCAAGCAGATCAGTTGGTAACTGATCTGTCAGAACACCAGATTTCGATCCGGTCCAATTTCACCGGCACTGAGATCTTAATCTTTGGGGCCATTGAGGCAGAAAACCCGACAGATCTTGTCACCGAACGCGACATTGTCGTGGTCGTCACGGGCCCTGAAGGCCCTATCACTGTTCGTCGCAAAGACCGGATCGCTGGCATCTGGATCAATTATGATGCCGTTCGGTTTGAGCGCGTGCCATCCTTCTATTCGGTCTCAAGCACGCGCCCCTTGTCGCGTGTGGTTTCCCTGGACACGCGAACCATTGAAGGTCTGGGGCTGCGACATATTGGCCTTGGCGCTGCGACCGGCCTCGGGCCAACGGGCACTGAAACATCTCTTTCTGAGGACGAGCAGAAGATATTTTCGCAGGCCTTGCTGAGAAATAAACAGAACCAGAACCTCTATCGCGCTGAGCCGAGCGGTGTGGCTTTTCTGGGCCGCTCGCTCTTTCGTGCAACTGTCGACATTCCTTCCAATGTGCCCAATGGCCTTTATACGGCAAAGGTTTACCTGGTTTCGAATGGACAGATATCGGATGCCGCCTCCACACCGCTCTTTATCGTAAAAAGCGGGATGGAGCGGGCAATCTACTCCTTTGCCCACGAACAGCCCCTCCTTTACGGCAT
>NZQM01000067.1 GCA_002695905.1 Parvibaculum sp. | reverse complement strand
CACACCTAAAGAATTAGCATCAATTAAACGAAGAGTTGCTAGAGGAGAAAATATTACTTCTTATTCTTCACTACCAAGTATTGGTTACAAAGATGGTAAACCAGCGAAAAATTCAACCTCTCCATTAACTCTTGGAGAAAAAGATGGTGAATCAGGACAACCTATAACAGGTACAGATATTATAAGAAATAAATTAGGTGATAAAAATGATAGAGATACTATACAATATGATGCAAGTGATGATGAGTTCCAAAAAGTAAGTAATGATGTGCTAAAAGCATATTTACCTAAATCTATACGTGATGGAGCAAAAGTAGAATATAAATTTGATGAAGGCAAAGACCAAAAAGGTAAAGAAAACCCTGATTTATTTATAACATATTATGATGCTAAAGGTCAATTACAAGAATTAAAAATTGACACACCTAGAGGGGGATATTTTACGATTGATGGTAGAATAACAGCTACTAAGTTAAATGATATTCTATATGATGCATCTGTTAAAATATTAGATTCAGAAAATAATAGAAGGTCAACTAGAAACCAAGGTGATGTAAGTAAAAATGTTATAAAGTTTAATTAAAATGGATAAGTTTAAAGAACTATATCAATACCTCGTTGATAACGAGATGACTGACTTATCTGAAGAAGAGTTCAAGGTTGAATATGCTCAAGGAACAGATAAAAACTCTACACTATTTACCTACCTTCAAGACAATGAATTAACTGATTTAGACCAACAAGCATTTAATTCTAAATATTTTCCACAACAAACACAAGTAGAGGTTGATGTTGTTACTGATGAAGTTACAGATGTAAAAGATGGTCAAGAGGTTGATTCATCTACAATGGTAGAAGAAACTGTTGCTTACGATCCCAGAGAGCAAGGAATGGATGACACAATATCCTATAATAACAATGCTACTGTCTTTGAAAAATCACTAGCATATGTAACTCCAGATTTAATTGACAGAGAAGAAGAAGAGGTAGTTAACAGAATGAATTATCATTTTGGTGACTATGGTTTTAAATTTGAAGAAGGTGGTGGATTTATGTCTGGTATGGATGGAATGAGTGTTCGTGCAGAAAATGGTCAAACCATAAATATAAACCTCGATCCAGTATTTGGAGATTTATTCGGAGGTGAAACTCAAGAATCTAACAAGTTACAAGATTTTTTAAAAAAGAATAAAAAAACTAACCCAGAGCTAGAAGCTTTTAATGCTGAGAATAATCGTAAAAGAAAAAAATACTTTAGCAAGAAAGCAGTTGATGAGGATCTAGATGATTTAAAAACTAAAGCTACTTCTATAAATAAACGAGCACAAGTTTATCAAACCGAAAAGACTAAGCATGAAGAGGCTATGGATGGTTTAATGATGGTGCCTCCACAAGAAAGAGGTGCTGATTGGCAGTTAAAATACCAACAACAGTTAGGAGTGGGTAAAAGATTAAACGAACTAAAACAAACAGTATCTAACGAACTCAAGTCATATAGAACTATAGAAAAACAAGTTCATTCTTCTGTAGGAAACTACATGGAAATGAAGGCAAATGATGGAAATGGTCCTGGTACATTTTTAAAAGGTTTCTACAATAGTGTGGTTGGTAGAGGTTTTTCTCAAGTTTTTGCATATGGTGCTGATTTAGGAATAGATGGATTATATGCTATAGGACAAGCAATAGATGAAGATTTTTCTTTACGAAGCCTATCGGGTGTAACAGAAGAAGAAAAAAAAGAAAGGTATATAACTATAGCAAAAGATTTAGGGTATGACGTTCCTACTGATGTAATGGATAGTGATGAGTCTTATCAAAACTGGTTGAACAGCCTTAGTGAAGAAGATGAGATGGCACTAGATGGTGATACTGATTTATTTACTTCACAACTAAATAAAGAAGGAAGAAAAGAATTAAAAGATTCTGGCAAGGAGTTAAAAGTAATTAATGGTAAGTTACAAATATTTAATCCTAAAGGTGGGCTATTAGGCAAAGGGGAATACGAAGATGTTCCTGCAGATTATTTAGACAAAACCAAAAGAGACAAACTAGACAGATTGGTTTTAGATGCAGAGGTGAAATCGGCAAAAAAACCTACTAAAGAGTTTATTAAAAAGAATTGGAATCAACTATTATCATTTGATGATGTTTCAGATGAAAAAATAGCACAAATGAGAGATGATAGTATTATTGTCGAGGGGTTATTAGGTTTAGGTGAGTCATTGCCATCTATAGGTTTATCTTTGTTATCAAGAGGTAAAATTAAGGCTACTGGTTCATTTGCAACTTTAAGAAACATAGGTGGCAGAATACTGGGGTTAGACTCTAAAGGTGGAGTGGCTCAAGTGTTAGCCTTTTCAGCCTTACAAGCTGAGGCAATGCAAGAGGAAATGGATGCTGATGAGGATTTTAAATATGTGACTGAAGGAGAAAGAAAGGCGATTATTGGTCCAACATCACTTACTGTAGCGGTTTTAGAAAGATATGGTCTAAGAAATATCGTTGGTAATAAAACTATGATGACTGGATTAATGAATCAAGTTACTAAGGTATTACCTCAAGGTGCATCCGCCGCACTATATAAATCTACATTAGAAAAAATAGTTAAAAGTAATATTGCCAAAGGAATATACACTAATAAAGCAGTTAAGATTTCTACATCTGCAGCAAAAGGAGCCTTAGCTGAAGCAGAAACAGGTGGACTACAACAGATAGCAGAGATGGGTTATAAGGACATATGGAATAACATGAATGAGAAAGACATGTTTGACCAACCAGAAATGTGGTCTAAAGAATTCTGGCAAGAAGCTAAACACGCTGCAATGGCAGAGGCAGTAGGTGGGTTTGTTATGGGTATACCAGGGGGTATAGTAAATGCCTATAAGGTTGGTGAAACTGATAATATATCTGATGCAACATTAGAATTGTTTGATGCAATAAGAGGTGATAATATTACCATGAAAGCATACAAAGAGCAGTTGGCTCTTGAGGTGTCTGGAGGTAAAAAAACTCAAAAACAGGCTGATGAAGAGTTATTGCAGTTCGAAACTTTATCTGGTGCGGCAAACACTATACCAGTAGATTTAGATATAACTGCTAGAAAAAAAGCATTAGCATTAATTTTTGAAAGACAAGGTCTTGAAGCAGAAATGGAAGGGATGGATAAGGACTTAGGTTCTTATAAGAAAAAAGAAGCTAGAGTTCAAGAAATTAAAAATGAATTATCACAAATTGGAAGTGAACAAGCTGATGATTCTGCATCGCTAGAAAAGGAAAGTGAAAATATCCCTATATTTGTTTCTGAAGAGAAGGCAAAAGAAGAGCTTGTCAAAGAAGGCATAGCTAATCCTACTCAAGAACAAATTAAAGAAAAACAAGATGCCCTTCAAAAGTCAGAAGCAGAGAGCTTGGATGTATCAAAATCTACCGAAAGTGGCCCAACAGTGGGAAAAGGAAACAAAGGGACCACTACCCAACAGGGCACCCAAGAAAACAAAGATGCGTCTCAAACGAAATCCGAAGAGAAAGTAACTAAAGAAGAGCAAGAAGATATAGATGCCTTTTTTGGTGAAGAGGTTGGGTTAGAGGTTGAATCTAGTTCTGACAACTTATCTATAAACCGTCAACAAAAAGATGGTAGTAAGGTTAAAGATACTAAACTAAGCACACAAATTATAAGAAGAGCTAAGTTAGCTGCAAAAGCTATAAAAAAAATTGCTCCGAATGTAAAAATGGTGCTACACCAAACTACTGAAGAGTTTGAAAAGTATGCACCTAAAGGAAGAGGATATTATAATCCAAACAGTAAAGTAATTCATATAAACTTAGCAAGTGCAAAAAACAATACTGTAGCTCATGAGGTATTTCATGCAGTGTTTTTAGAAAAAATTGCCGGCGGTGACAAAGCTGCAATAGCCGCAGCCGATAGATTAATTAAATCTGTAAGAAAAAGTTTGCCTAATGACTCTATGTTAGCAAAACGAATAGATGCATTTGCTGAAAACTATAAAGACAGTGCATTTCAAAGTGAGGAAAGAGTAGCTGAGTTATTTTCTTTAATGGCTACAGAGTACAAATCTCTTACAAAACCTGCTAAAAACAGAGTAATTGAGTTTATTAAAAGTGTAGCAAAAAAATTAGGTATAAAAATTCCTAATGATTTTACTAGCTCTGATGAAGCTGTTGTAGATTTTTTAAATACATTTTCTAAAAAAGTACAGTCTGGTGAAGAAGTAGTTGAGTCTGACTTAACTGCTTTAGATGAAATAAATAAAGAGGTTATTTTAGAGCAAGGAGCTGTAGTTAAGGGCGCTGAAGGAGTAATTCCTAATGAAATAGAGGATAATGGACCTATTATTGATTTTAGAGAGGGAAGGCAGTCTCAAATAACTAGAGGTGGTATTGATATGAATTCAATAAAACGGGGTTCTATCAATGAAATAAGTGGCTCAAATGCTTTTGTTTTTGCAGCAGATCAAGCAACTTATGGTGAAATTAAATCTCCATCTGGAAATGAATTTATGTTTAATGGTGGTTATTTATATCCTTATGGCTCTAAATCACAAGGTAGTGAAGCTGCATGGGTTTTTTCTACAGAAACTGCAGCTGACAAAGTTTTAAATAAAGTAAATAATAGCGATGGTTTAGGTCTTGTAATGGCTCAAGCTAAAAATGGAATTACAGGAAACTTACAGTTTTTAGACTACATAAATAGTGAAATTAATTATGCTATAGAAAATGGAGCATCACCTCAAGAAATGCTTAAGTATATAAATACAAAATTAAAACTAACAAAAGTTGCTAAAGGTTTAGCACAAAAAGGGTTGCCTACACAAATAAATAGCTTAGAACAACTAACAGAAATATTAAAACCTTTAAACTTTGAACAAAGAGGTGAGTTTACACAAAAATTTCAAAGCAAAGATTCTTATGAAAAATTTAATATATCTCCTTTTTATGCTTTAAAAACTGTGCCCACAAATACCTCTGATGTTGTAAACGATCCTACACTTAAAAATATAGAGTATGGAGATATTATTTCTGCAATTTAATTTGATAAAAAAGGCAAACCTTTTAAATTAAATGAAGGAGAACCAGGATATCATCCTGCATATCCCTGGGCAATACCTGGGGAAGGTCTTATGGTTTTTGACAAAGGTGTAGATGTTAGAAAAGTTTATCCTAATTCAGTACCAGCTGGAGCTGAAAAAACTGCTACAAATCCTAAAGGAGTTAACAAAACACCGTTAGGGCAAAGGAAAAAACCAGTTGCCGCAAGATCTGCAATGGGTGGTCAATACATATCTAAAATACCTTCTAATATTAATGTTGAAGGTTCAGAGATAAAACAAGGCAGACAACAAAGGGATACACTTACTAAGATAAATGTATTTTATAACATGAGTAAAAGTGGTTTTTTTAGTTCACAAGTTGATACATATAGACTAAAAAAAGAACTAGATGCATTAAATCAAGGATATGAACTAAGACAGGCGCCATTTAATCAGTATGGTCAAGGTGGTGGATACTCTATATATGACTCTAGAGGTAAAAAAGTAAGACCGCCGAAAGACAGTGAGTATAGACAGGGTAGGCAACAGAAGATGGATAATGAAAACGATCTTCTAAAAATTATTATTATAGGGAGAGAACAAGCTGGATTTAGAGATGCAGCTATTAAAGATTATCTAAAAAGAAGAAAAAAAGAAGTAAATGGTAAGTTAGTTCCTGCATATTCTGCATCAGAAATAAATAATGCCATGGAGGTGGTGCAAGGATTTGAAGGTGAGTCATACTTATTTACTGAATTTCCAAAAAGTTTTAACAACATGGAAGGTGGCTTTTTAGCTGGTCTTAAATTGTTAAAAAAGGTAAATACATATTATAAAAGACTTATAAAAGCTAACAATAAAAAGAAATCTGTAGTGGTAAAAGGTACACCATTAACAGAAGAACAGATTAGACAAAAAGTAATAGATTACTTTACTGGCTTACAAGAATATCAAAATGAAGGTGCTCAAGGTAATAGATTAACTGCTCAGCAAATGGCTATGGAAAAAGACTTGTTAGAGTTGTTACTTCCTGATCCATTAAAAGCTAACCCACAAAGAATTAGAGCTATAAACAAAAGAATTAGAGAAATAAAGTTTGATGAAAAAAATATTAAAGCTGTACAAAGAGCATTAAGAAACTACATTAGATCAGTTCTTCCAAGAGATTTGTATACTAAAAGTGAAATAGTTTCATTAATAGATAAAGTAAACAGAATAAATAAAACTAATTTTGAGTCAGTTAAAGATGAAGTATTTAAGGTGGTTACATCTAAAACTAATAAATCTTTACAAGAATCTATTTTTAATATTCTTAATAGAAAATTTACCACTATACAGTCAGGTAGACTTAAAGGTGTAAGTGTTGATAATGAAACTAGAAAAAAAATAGAAAGAATTAATTCTATGATTGTTAATCCAAAATCTACTGCCGATCAGATTATGGAAGCGAATGAACAACTTTTAAAAGAATATAATTCTATTGCAAAAGAAGAAGTTTCGGTAAACAAAGAAACTAGAACTCAAGCTAAAAGTAGTCTGGATGAAGATGCTTTAAGTAGATTAGCAGAAATTACTATTGCTATGCAAATAAACAATTCATTTTTAGCAGAAATGAATGATCCTAATAAAACTACCTTACTATCTGAGGTCTTGAATTCTTTAAATCAAATGCAAGAGACTGGTAGAGCAAACTTAGAGTATGTTCTTCTTAATGATGCAATTACCTACAGAGAAAACGAAAGGAAAGTTTTTAAAGAAATGACTGGTATAGATTTAGATGCAAAACAATCTTTAATAGATCAAGGGATACCTGAAAATGAAATAACAGAGGGCATGATTAATGTAGAGTTTAACAAACTTAAGCAAGATGTATCTGTTGATGCTAAAAGAAAGGGTGGTTTAAAACCCCCAACAGTTAGAAAAAGATTTCAAAACCTTATTAATAAAATGCTTAACAGTATTGATCGTAATATATTTGCATCAGCAGAAGATTTAACAGGTTTAATAGATAGAATTGTAACTCAACCAGGAGAATTATTTGAAGGTGATACACAGACTATAGTGCAAAAAGCAGTAAGAGAAGCTACTAGAATGTACAAGGCTAGAATGATGGGACAAAAGGATATTTATGAAGCGAAAATGACTGAGTTATTTGGTAAAAGATGGTTAAAAAACAATGCTAAAAATTCTCAACAGACTGAGACTATAATAATTAGTCAAGCTAAAAATGATCAACTAATTAAAGAAAAGGAAAAGGTGATGGCTGATAAATCTTTGACAAGTGGTGAAAGAACTGCAAAAGTTAAAGAGTTAGATGATGCAATAGATACTAATACTATTTATATAAGTCAAAATCAGTTAATGTATTACTATTCACAAATGCAAGATCCTTCGCTTCAAGAAAGTTTTATAAACACTTTTGCTCCTACTGGTAATTATAAAAATGAATTTGATTCTAGAATAAAAAAGGAAATAGAAGACAAGTTAGACTCTAGATTAAAAGAATTTTCTAGTTGGATGATAAATGATTATTATCCGTCTTTATATAATCACTACAACGAAACATACAAACAGATTTATAGGACAGACATGCCATGGAATCAGTTTTATGCAGGTAGAGTTTATAGAAAAAATGCTAATGATTCTGAAGGTTTAGATTTATTAGCAGACAATAATAATACTTGGATGACAAATGTTGGTGCTGCAAGTTCTAAAGTTAGATTACAAAACTCTAATCCAATATCAATGGTAGACGGTATGGATGCTTTAGTTAATTATACAAAAGATATGGAGTATTTTGCTGCATATGCAGTTCCAGTGAGAAATATTAATAAAATATTCACATCTCCTGCTATTAAGGAAACTATTCAAGATAAGTATGGTAAAGATGTTTGGACATATATTAATGATGCTATAGAAAAAATCGCAAACAAAGGCGTACAGAATCAAGGTGAAACAAAAGTTATAAATTTATTTAACAATACATTTTTATTATCTCGCCTTGGATTAAACCCAACTCTTACTTTAAAACAGTTGACTTCATTTGTAACCTATGGAAATGAAATTGGTTATGGAAACTGGTTAAAAAACAGTGCAATAAGTTTAGCAAACATAAAAACTAACTTTAGAGAAGTCATGGACAACTCTGTTATTTTACAAGATAGATATGGTAAACCAATAACTAGAGCTGTAGAAAATTATTCTGACAGTAAGTTTGAGGAAATGAATGCAAGAGATTTTTCTAATTTTGGATTGGGCAAACAGAACTTAGATAAAATTACGAAAGTTTTAATGTTTACTACTATGACTGGAGATAAGGGTGCAATTTTAATTGGAGGTATACCTAATTATGTGTATTATAAAAACCAGTATAAAAAGAAAAACCCTAATGCATCTAAACAAGAAGTAATTGATTTTGCAATAAGAAAGTTTGAACAAGATACATTAAGGACTCAACAGTCATATGATTTACAGGATAAAGATTATTATCAAGGTAAAGGCGCTATGACTAGAGCATTTAATATGTTTTTGACTACACCAAAACAGTATTTTAGAAAAGAAATTATTGCTATGAGAAATATATATAGACTCGCTAAAAGTGGTGGTGCATCTGGTCGAGGAACAATATTTCAAAACCTACGAACATTAGGTGTGTATCATGTAGTTATGCCAGTATTTTTTCAATGGGTTTCTTCTGGTTTCCCTGGATTAGCAAGAGGTTGGGATGATGAAGACACTGATGATATTGCTTTTGCAGCTATGCTTGGTAATTTAAATGCATTATTTATTTATGGTAAAATAGCTGAGACAATAGTAGATGCTGCTGCGGGTAAACCTTGGGTTGATAAACCTTCTACAATACCAGTGTTAGGGCAAACTGCATTGCTAGGAGACTTATATGTGAGAATGAAAAATGCTAAATCTCCTGCAAAACAACAAGAGAATTTTAATAAATTAATGTCAGAACTAGTAGCAACAACTGGTATACCAGCACCACAGATAAAAAGGTTTTATGACAACTGGAGTAAATTAGATGAGAGTAAAAGTTTCGGTGACTTTGTTTTAAAACTATTTAACTTTTCTCAATATGCTCAAAAGAAAAAGAAAAAAGGCGGAGGGTTGACTAAAGCAGAAAAGAAAAAATATTTCCCAGATTTATACGATATAGATGATTTGGAAGGTACAAGTGAGGCAAATGAAATTAAAAAAGAACAAAAAAGAATGAGACAAGAACTTTTAGATGATATGTTTTAATTAAACCTCATCTGATAATGATTGAATTAAATCAGCCATAACCTTACAAACTTTTTGTGCTTTTAATTTAGCCTGGTTATGATCTCTTTCCATTAAATCCTCATATAATTCGGTAATAAGATCGTGTGAGTTGTTTGTCACAAAATTAATATGCTTGATAGCATTCACATCGTCTTGAGATATATCGTTCATTTATATTTATCCATCTACTTCAAATATAAAAATTTTTTAATAAGATACAAACAATGCATACGTTTGGGTGCTTTCATTTTATTTAATTTACTTGGCAATTTAGTGAAACCTTTCTCTCTGAAATAGTTTTCGTTTAAATATTCTAAATAATTCATTTTTGTATTTTAATATATGAATTTAAACATATCAAATCTAAATATTCATTCATATTTATTAGTGATAAGTCTGTAAGTGTTAAATACTCTCCATGTGTTTTCATCACTTCAACAGCAAAAGTAATAGGTTTATTATAATAATGTACTACACCACCTAACACATAAGTAGTAAAATTATTCGGAGAAATATCTCTTAGATTATCTTGTATAAACAAAGCTATTTTTATAGCAATAGGTTCTTCTATTTCTTCTAGTGAGGTTACAAAATTATCCTCTACTTCATAGCCTCTATCCTTTATGTACCTCGGTTCTAAATCCATATTCTTCTAATTCTTTTAATCTATACTTCTGTAAAACTGACACCTTACCTTTCGGAGTTTTAACTTCCGAAAACAATACTTCACAGTTCGGAGGTATTGCCAGTAAATCAGGTATTCCATTCTTATTAGTCTTAATTAATTTAAGCACAT
>NZQM01000066.1 GCA_002695905.1 Parvibaculum sp. | reverse complement strand
CAGGCCGAAAGTATTATTGCGCGAGCCGCTGCCATAAAATCTTGATGAGGAAAGTGCTGGCCTTATTCAGTGGCACTGCTACGCTTAGCTAGCGGCACCCTATGCAGCAGTGCAAGGAAGACGTTCATGTCGATAATCAAAAAAACTATAGCAGCCCTATTTCTGGTAGCCGGTCTTTATGCGGCATACTTGATTTACCAGCAGAGCCAGCTAGCAGGAGTCCTGTTTGTGATCCTCGCCCTGACGGTGGTTGTCCCCCTCGCGGTCGGAAGAGCCCGCAGGAACAGCGCTATCAAGACCAATATCGGCGAAATGCCTGAAAGCAATATTGATGTTGGCGTGCGTCAGGCCCGGGCGACTATCATGCGCGAAGACGGCGAAATCAGAGGCGCGCCTGCGCGCAAGCAGTCTTCATGACCCCGGCCAACGGGTGATGCGCTCGGCAAGGTCTGGACGCGCGCGGTCTGTCGGCTGGGCCGCTTTGCCACCGAGATAGATGAAACCTGCAACACGTTCGCCCTCGCCAAGCCCAAGGACGCCAGCAACAGTCTCATCATAGGCGTACCATTCCGTGAGCCACTGGGATGCGAAGCCCAGCGCAGAAGCGGCAACGAGCATGTTCTGACAGACTGCTCCCGCCGCTAGCTGCTGCTCCCAGACAGGAATTTTGATGTGCTCAATAACCCGCGATACGACGGCAACAACGGTGGGCGCTCGCACGAAACGCAGCGTTTCCAGATCCGCCCGATCTGCATCGACATCAGGATTGGCTTTTGTGAAAGCATCCCGCAGCACCGACCCAAATGCCACCCGCGCCGCGCCCTCAAAGACGATGAACCGCCACGGCCCTAGTTTTCCGTGATCAGGCACCCTGTGCCCGGCAGCAAGAATAGCTTCCAACTGCTCTGCGCTCGGTCCCTGCTGCGTCATACTTGATGCGACAATTGAACGACGGGAAAGCAACAGGTCGATCATCTCATTCATAGTCATTCCTTTAACAAGCCGGGCTTGTCCCATGACATAAGGCACCGAGCAGAAATTGCAAATGGTTCGCAAATATTTTGTTGGACATTCTCAAAAAATGAAACTTCAATTTCGCCATGGGGGATTTCACGCAAAAATTGTTGTTTGGGTGTGTTAGCGTTTTTCTAATATGTGTCTCAACCGTCAAATCGGCTCTTGCCGGTGCATGGCCCCAACCCAAAGGCGAAACCGAAGTCATCATCTCTGTGACCCAGACGCTTGCCCACAGAACATTCGATCAAACTGGAAATGCTGTGTCGCGCGGCCGGTTCAAAAAGGTCGAAATCCAGGTCTATGCCGAACACGGACTGACTGATCGGGTGACCCTTGTCGGTGAAGTCGCGCGCTCAACAGATAAGACAGAGGCTTTTGACCGCCAATTCACCGATACTGAATTTCGGCGTGTGGAATTGGGGGCGCGTGCCCATCTCTTCACCTGGGATGAAACGCTCTATTCCCTAGACGCGCTTGCAATTCTCAACACTTCGTCTGCAGGAGATGACCCTGCCGCCTCACAATCTGGCGACATGGACTATGAGGTCGCAGTGAGCACCGGCGCGCCGGTCATGTTCATGGGGTTATTCGGCTTTAGCGCCCAGCGGTTTGCCTACAGATACCGACCGGGCATTCGCCCAGCGGTTGCAAGTGCAGATGCAACGCTCGGCCTCAACTGGGGACCGGATTGGATGACCCTGTTGAAATCAAACACCGAATACTCGATCGGGAGGACGCCGTCCCCGCAAGGGCACTACTGGTCCAGCAAAGCAGAGTTAAGTGTTGTCCATCGTCTTCAACCGGGGTTCGCCGTTGAGGTAGGCACCTTCAGGACATTCGTAGGACGAAATGTCCTGAAGGAAACCGGGCTCAAACTTGCGTTTTGGTACGATTTTTAAGGCTTAGGCAGATTCAACAAGATCTGGCGGTGTGGCTTCTGCAACCAAAGCCGCAATCGCCTCATCCACATCAATGACAGTCTGGTCCTTGGAGCCAAGGCGGCGGATGGAGACTTTCCCCTCTTCCGCTTCCTTCATGCCCACGACCATGATGACCGGCACCTTACCGACGGAGTGCTCACGCACCTTGTAGTTGATCTTCTCGTTCCGCGTATCGCTTTCAACCCGAAGGCCCGCAGCGCGAAGTTTCTCAACCACAGCAAGACCATACTCATCCGCTTCTGAGGTAATCGTCGCAACAACGGCCTGAACTGGTGCCAGCCACAAAGGCAGCTTGCCTGCGCAGCTTTCAATCATAATCCCGATAAAGCGTTCGAGTGTTCCAAGGATCGCTCGGTGAAGCATGACCGCTGTTTTGCGAGATCCGTCTTCAGCCACATAGGTAGCATTCAGCCGTTCAGGCAGCACATAGTCGAGCTGCAATGTCCCCACCTGCCAGGACCGTCCAATGGCATCCTTCAGATGGAACTCAAGCTTCGGCGCATAGAACGCCCCTTCGCCTTCCGCAATGACATAGTCATAGCCTGTCGCCTGGAGCGCGGCCCCCAGAGCCTTCTCCGCCGCATCCCACCGCTCAATCGTTCCCCCGAATTTTTCAGGGCGCGTCGCAAGCCTGATAACCACATCGTCAAAGCCCATATCCTCATAAACGGCATAGAGCAGATTGACGAAATGCTCCGTCTCCGACTGGATCTGCTCCTCCGTACAGAAAATATGCGCATCATCCTGTGTCATCTGACGCACACGCATCAGGCCATGCAGAGCGCCATGAGCCTCGTTCCGGTGACAACAACCAAACTCCGCCATGCGCATCGGCAAATCGCGATAGGACTTAATGCCCTGATTGAAGATCTGCACATGCGCAGGGCAATTCATGGGTTTGATCGCCATGAGGTCGCCTTTGCCAGAGAAGATTTCGCCCTCATCTTCTGTGTTGGGCACTTCATCAGGCACCACGAACATGTTTTCGCGATACTTGCCCCAGTGGCCTGATTGCTCCCAGAACTTCGACGCCATCAGCTGCGGCGTCTTCACTTCTTCATAGCCCGCCTTGCTGATCTTGCGGCGGATATAGGCTTCGAGCTGGTTGTAGATGACAAAGCCCTTCGGGTGCCAGAAGACAGACCCTTGAGCCTCTTCCTGGAAATGGTAGAGATCCATCTCGCGGCCGATCTTGCGGTGGTCGCGCTTCTCAGCTTCCTCAATCATATGAAGATAGGCTTTGAGTTCCTTGTCACTGGACCAGCATGTGCCATAAATCCGCTGCAGCATTTCATTGCTGCTGTCGCCACGCCAATAGGCCCCTGCGAGCTTGGTCAGTTTGAAAGACTTCCCGAGCTTGCCTGTTGAGGGAAGATGTGGTCCACGACAAAGGTCAAGCCACTCACCCTGGCGATAAACACTCACGTCCTCGCCTTCAGGGATGCTGGAAATGATCTCGGCTTTATACTCTTCGCCGATCTTTTTGAAATAGGCGATTGCCTCATCCCGGTCCCAAACCTCACGCGTGATCGGTTCGTTCCGATCGACGATCTCTTTCATCTTCGCTTCGATCTTCTCCAGATCTTCCAGATGAAACGGTTCGGACCTTGCAAAATCATAGAAGAAACCATTTTCGATCACAGGGCCGATCGTGACCTGTGTACCAGGGAAGAGCTCCTGTACTGCCTCTGCCATCACATGGGCCGCGTCATGCCGCAACAGCTCAAGGCCGTCCTGTGTATTGGCCGTCAGGATTTCAACTGCGACGTCCTTGTCGAGCACAGTGGCAAGATCAACCACCTCCCCATCGACCTTGAGTGCGATGGCTTTTTTGGCGAGTGAGTTGGAGATGCTCTTGGCGAGCGCCAGCCCATCAAGGGACTCAGATTCTTCCCGAATAGAGCCATCTGGCATCGTCAGCTTAATCATCACTTCTTCCTTTCAACTGCCTTACTCATTCGCAGGCGGCAGTTCCTTCTTTTCTTGGCGGTCGTCCCGAAGCTTGCGCGACCAGTGCCCATAGCGCCACGGCGCATAAATGGGCTGGTCGGCGAGTTCCGCCGGAACCGGATCAAATCCGTGAGAACCCCAGGGATGACATCGCGCAATGCGCGAGAGCGCCAACCAGGCACCACGCCACCCACCGTGTTGGCGGACCGCATCCAGGGCATATTCCGAGCAACTCGGCATATGCCGACATCGGGGCCCAAGAAGTGGAGACAGGACCAGCCGGTAAAACTGGACAAGCCCTAACATCACAATGGCGAGCGGACTGCGCCGCATGGGTTTCTCTCCGAAGCATTTCCAGGATAAGTGGACCCGGTTATCCGTCCGGAAATGCGACAAAATAACGAATAAAGCGTTTTCCGGCCATCTAGTGAGACGCAAAACGCTTTAGGCCGGTCAGGATCGATTCGTTAAGACCACTGGCCTTAAGTACCGCCTATGGGGATTCTGCTCAACATACCGGCAGAGCCGAACGGCCCATATCAACCGAGTGCTGGCAGATCAGATGTTTTGGGGAGTTTGGGCCCGGTGCATCAATCGCTCGGGGCCACGGGCTCGAGGTGAGCCGGGCTCGGTGTTCAGACCGAGCCGGTGCTAGTGAGGGTGGTGCCGGTTGCGACCCCCAGCTTGAACACGCGCACGATCGCAGCGGCCGTGGGGCCACCCGTCCAGTGCCTATTTTGCGTATCTGTCAGCATATCTTCCTCAGATTTGAGACCCACTCTATAGCAACATGGTAAGCGAGAGGTAAATAGGCCCTTATTGAGCCGCCGTCTCCGCGGCCGCCATCGCCTTATCCACCGCATCGCAGGTAGCAACGAACGTAAGCAATGTAGAGGTGTGCCGGGCCTTGTAGTCGCGAACCGGCGTCAGCACTTCGGCATCTGCCCATTTGCCTGTCGGAGGTTCGCCCCCTTCCTTCAGCATGGCCGTCATCTGATCGCGAAGCTCATGAAGCTCCTCCGCCGTGGAGCCGATGACATGGGCCGCCATGATGGAGGAAGATGCCTGACCCAGCGCGCAAGCTTTGACGTCGTGAGCAAAGTCCGCGACAACGTCGCCATCCATCTTCACTTCCACAGAAACCTTGGAGCCACAGAGCTTGGAAACCGCTGTTGCGGAGCCATCCGGCGCATCCAGATGCCCGATCCGCGGAATATCCGCAGCGAGCTTCAAGATACGCTTATTGTAGATGTCATCAAGCATTGGTTGCTCCAGGCCAGGTTACCCCGCCAATTTCCACTTCGTGCCTTCCGGCCCATCTTCGATCAGGACACCCGCATCTGCCAATGCGTCCCTGATCCGGTCGGCTTCTGCAAAATCCTTCGCCGCACGGGCTGCATTCCTGGCTTCTATCTGGGCCTCAATCGCGTCCGCATCAAGGTCGGAGGAACCATCGGCCCCTTCAAACCATTGATTGGCATCCTGCTGCAAGAGCCCGATCAAAAGCCCTGACTGTACCAAGGCCGCTTTCAGTTTCGCCTGTTCCTGGCCGTCCTTAGCCTGATTGGCGAGCTTTGCAAGCTGGAACAGTTCCGCCAGCGCCTTGGGTGTGTTGAGGTCATCCAGCAACGCGTCGAGGAAAGCACCCGGCACATGATCGCCTGCCGCTGGCTCCACATCTTCCAACTGACGTAGCGCTCCATAGAGACGGTCTAACTGTGCCTTTGCCTGCGGCAGCACATCATCGTTCCATTCGAGCGGCTGGCGATAATGCCCATTGAGAAGCGCCAAACGAATGGCCTCACCGGGCGCCTGGTCAATCAGGTCATGCACCAGCAGCACGTTGCCGAGCGACTTCGACATCTTCACCGAGTTCATATTTAGATAGCCGTTATGCAGCCAATAGTTCGCAAACGGAGCGCCCTCATGACTGCACCGGCTCTGCGCCAGCTCATTCTCATGGTGAGGGAACTGCAAATCGATCCCTCCGCCGTGTATATCGATGGTGTCGCCGAGATGCTTCTCAATCATCGCGGAGCATTCAATATGCCAGCCCGGACGCCCGCGTCCCCAGGGACTGTCCCACCCAGGTTGCTCATCTGAGCTCGGTTTCCAAAGCACAAAGTCAGCCGGGTCTTTCTTGTAAGGCGCGACTTCCACGCGCGCGCCCGCCACCATCTCATCCATAGGGCGCCGCGACAGCTGTCCATAATCCGGAAAGCTCGGCACGTTAAAGAGCACATGGCCTTCCGCCTCATAGGCGTGGCCCGCTGCGATGAGCCGCTCCATCATGGCGATCATCTCTGGGATGGTCTCCGTCGCTTTGGGCTCAATGTCAGGCAAAGCAACGCCAAGCGCGCCCATGTCAGTGCGATAAATCTCCGCGTAGCGCTCCGTGATCACAGAAATTTCCACACCCTCTTGGGCCGCTATCTCAATGATCTTGTCCTCAATATCGGTGATGTTCCGGGCATAGACGACATTGGGATAGAGGTGTCGAAGCACCCGCGCCAGCATGTCAAAAATCACCGCCGGGCGGGCATTCCCGATATGGGCATGGTTGTAGACCGTCGGCCCGCAGACATACATCGTCACCCGATCCGGATCGATGGGCTGAAACACGTCTTTGTGACGGGTCAGTGTATTGTAGAGAGTAAGTGTTTTAGAAGATGTCTCGGTCATCTGGGTGTCTCGTCGCGTATCAGGTCAGGCAAGGCCCTGGCTCATAGGGCCCGCAACACGCGATGTCTCCCCTAAGCCGGTGATTCTGTGGTGTTTTTTCTACAACATCGACAGGTCATAATCTCTCTCCTGAGAGCAAACCTAACCATCTCAAAGGTTAATTTCCAGTTCTAATGAGGCGCCAGCCTTGCGTGACCTGATGCTTACCCGCTCTTGATAGGCTTTTTTGCAACTCTATATGCATGCTTTAGAAGGTGTCGCATCAGCAATGGCATGGCATAAGACCCGTGCTTGATGGGCAAAATGGACTGGTTCCGAAGTTAGGCCTTCGCCCTGTCCGTGACTTGACCCGACCGTTCATCAGCGTGCGCAGGCACGTGCGGTTGGGAAACCCCAAAAGAGATTGGTCAAATGGACATGAATTCTGTAGTCGAAGACGTGCTTGAGAATATCAAAAAAAGCGATAACCCGGACCGCCCCAGCCGCAAAGAGGCTGAAGCAGCGGTGCGAACCCTCATTTCATGGGCAGGCGATGATCCGGCCCGTGAAGGCCTGATTGAAACGCCGAAGCGGGTCGTAAAGGCCTATGAAGAGTTTTTCGCCGGTTATGACGAAGACCCGGATCAGGTGCTCGGCAAGACATTCGAGGAAGTCGAAGGCTATGACGATATGGTCATGCTGCGCGACATCGATTTGGAAAGCCACTGCGAGCACCATATGGTCGCGATCCTCGGAAAAGCCCACATCGCCTATGTGCCAACCTCCAAGGTTGTTGGAATTTCCAAGCTGGCCCGCGTGATTGAAATCTACGCCAAGCGGCTCCAGACCCAGGAAACAATGACCGCGCAGGTGGCGGACACGATCAATCGGGTGCTGGCGCCAAAAGGCGTTGCTATTCTGATCGAAGCCAAGCATCAATGCATGACAACCCGCGGCATCAAAAAGCCTGATGTTGCAACGATTACGACGCAGTTTACCGGTGTCTTCAAAGAAGACCCCAATATGGAACGGCGTTTCCTGTCGATGATCCGGGGATACTAGGCATTTCCAGCTGAAGGTGCAGACTTCAGCGGTTCGGAAATGCGGCAAGTAAGTCAGCTCCGCTTCTTCACCGGGGCGCTGCTCCAGACTAAGCGTTTCCAGGAAAAGTGGCTTCCGGTTTTCCGTCCGGAAACGCGATAATGAAAGTCAATAGGAGCGGTCCCGGTGAGTGATCTCCCAAGTTTTTCCAAAACCTCATCCAAAGACGAGCTAGAGAATGGCACTTTGTTTGCGCCCAAATTTGACGCGGACGGATTGATCCCGGCTGTCACCACCGATGCCACATCCGGTGAACTGCTGATGCATGCCTGGATGAATGAAGAAGCGCTTGCCCGCACGATTGAAAGTGGCGAGGCCTGGTACTGGAGCCGTAGCAGGAACGAGTTGTGGCACAAGGGCGCTACCAGCGGGCAGATCCAAACAGTTATCGAGATACGGACCGACTGCGACCAGGACACGGTCTGGTTGAAAGTCGAGCCCCAAGGCAACGGTGGCTGCTGCCACGTGGGCTACCGCTCTTGTTTCTATCGGGTAAGCCCTGTGGGTCAATCAGGCGGCCCTGCCCAGCTCATCACAGATCAGGAAAAGCTTTAAGAATTGGTAGGGCGTGCCCGATGGAAATCGAAACCAACCGCCTCTTGATACGTCCTTGGGTGGAAAATGACCTCGAAGCCTTTGCCGAGATCAACGCCGACCCTGATGTGCGGCGCTACTACCATCCCGCCATTCTGACCCGCGCCCAATCAGACGAGGTGGTAGCAGAGTGCACGCGCCACTTGGATGAGCATGGCTTCGCCTTCCTCGCGACAATCCGAAAAGAAGACGGCGCTTTGATCGGCGGAACCGGACTGTCCTCGACCCACGATGTGCCTGGCGATCCCGCCACTGAAATTGGATGGATTTTAGGTCGTTCCTTTTGGCGACAGGGCTACGCACACGAGACGGGCCACACCTGGTTTGCCCATGCCCGCTCACTTGGGATCGGTGAGGTGATAGGTTTTACCTCTGAGATCAATCTCCCATCCCGCGCTCAGATGGAAGCGCTCGGCATGACCCACGACGCGGCAGAGAATTTCGCTGATCCCACCGTGCCGACAGACAATCCGCTCGGCCCCCACGTGCTTTACCGAATGCTATTACAGGGCTGAAAAATGGGAGTAACCACATGTCCCAGATTATTGAAGTGACAGCAACTTATGACAAAGAGGGAACTGCTCTCTCTGCAGCCCGGAATTTGGTGGAACACCATCTTGCCGCGTGTGCTCACGTAGAAGGCCCATTCACCAGCATTTATCGGTGGGAGGACAAGGTTCAACACGAACCTGAATGGCGGCTCGTCGCAAAAACCACCGGTTCCCAAAAAGAAGCGGTGATTGCGGCGATTGAAAAGGACCACCCCTACGACCTTCCCGCAATTCTAACGACACAGGCTAACGTAAGTGACGCATTTGCGACCTGGGTCGAAAGCGAAACCAAACCTTAACAATCCCCCAACAGACCCTTCAGTTTTAGGTCAGCAGCACCCACCTAGTCTTTGCAATTTAGAAATCCATGGCCGTCATACTATCGGCACAATGGGGGCCAGAATGGCGAAGATGAAGATTGGTATAGCGTTTGGTTCGGGCATTGCCCGCGGATGGGCCCATATTGGGGTCATCAAAGGTCTGATGAAGGCGGGTTACAACCCTGACATCATTTCCGGCACTTCTATCGGTGCTCTTGTCGGCGGCGGTTACGCAGCTGGAAAGCTCGGCGAACTTGAAGAATTCGCCCTCTCCTTTCATGGTCGCAAACTCATCAACTTCATGGATCTAAGGCTTGGCGGCGCGGGGCTCATTGGCGGTAAGCGCCTGACGAAGCTGATGAGTGATCACATCGGCGGTACAAAAATAGAAGACCTGAACCATACATTCGTCGCGGTCGCCACAGAGCTGGCAACAGGCCACGAAGCCTGGATACGCAAAGGCTCACTCGTGGAAGCGATTAGTGCCTCCTATGCGTTACCAGGGCTGTTTGAACCTGTGCGTCACGAAGGGCGATGGTTGATTGATGGGGCACTTGTGAACCCTATTCCAGTCTCTGTATGCAGGGCGCTCGGTGCACGTCTCGTGATTGCGGTAAACCTCAACACAGATGCTGTTGGCAAAAGCAATCACCACGACGGCCACATGATTGAGACGCTCTACTCCGAAGACCATGATTCTGGATGGCGCAAAAAGCTGGTAGATACCGGACGCACTGAGCGCGCCATCGCGCGCCAGTTTTTTGGAAAGAAGAAGGAGTCACCCGGCATTGTCAATGTGATGATGGGATCTCTTAACATCATGCAGGACCGCCTTTCACGCTCACGCTTGGCGACAGACCCTGCCGACGTATTGATTGCCCCCCATGTCGGGCATATCAGTTTGATTGATTTTGACAAAGCGCCAGAACTTATTGCGCAGGGCGAAGCCGCAGCTGCCCATGCGCTCCCGTTCATTGAGGACGCGCTTGTCCGCTTGAACGGTCACGAAGACCTGGTTGATGGTACTGACCTGGATCAGCCGCTGGCGATATAGAGCCGAAGCTGTTCTGCTTCCATTTCGGTTTCCGCAATGCGGTGTTTCACCACGTCACCAATAGAGACAATCCCAATGAGCTCATCTTCCTCAATCACTGGAATATGGCGGAAACGACCACCGGTCATGGCATCCATCAACTGATCAAGCGTGTCACTGCGCGTGCAGGTAATCACATTTGACGTCATTACCTGTGCAACCGGCAAGTCCATTGCCTCAGCGCCGGCCACATTGATCGATTTGATGATGTCGCGTTCTGAAAGGATGCCGCGCACCCGTCCATTATCGACAACAACAACCGCACCGATTTTCTTCTCGCACAAAAGCGTCACAGCGCTCGCAAGCGTGCCAGACGACGAAATGGTCGTGACATCAGCACCTTTGGTTTTCAGAATTACTTCAACATTCATGCGTCTTCTCCCAGGTCGTGGGTCAGAAAACGACAAGGCCCCAAACAAATCGGTCAGCGTTCCTGCCCTTAAACAAGAAACGATGCCCGGCTTGAAGACAGACAAGCGAGTTTAAAAAGAAACTTATCCACGCCTTGCCGCCGTTGAGTAAAATCATGATTGACGAAACCAAAACGCGCAAGGGTCGGTAGGCAATTTAGGTAAACAGGACAGCCATTCTGCCTCATTTCCGCCCCAGTCGACGCCAAACTGAGACATAAGAAGAGAAACCTGACGCATCCGTCACGATTATCCGTTCCCGGAGAAACACCATGTGGCCGACATCATACGCAAAGCGAGTCGCAAGCGACCTGGAATCCTGGGTCGAAAAAGGATGGGTATCTGCGGACAATGCACCCAACATTCTAGCCTCTCTCAACAAGGAAGATGCGCCTAGCAAACTGCCTGTGGTGATCACCGTGTTGGGAGCAGTCCTCATTGGTTTTTCGGCAATGGCCTTTGTCGCCGCCAACTGGGCGGATATGTCGAAAGGACTTCGCCTCGGTATTCTTGGCCTAGCCATGTGGTCCGCTTATGGCGCAGCAGCTTTTCTTCACATGCGAAACCAGGTCGCCTTTACAGAAGCCGCCTTTGTGGTCGGCGTCGCACTTTTTGGCGCCAACATCATGCTGATCGGGCAGATGTATCACCTGCCCCAGGATTTCCCAGCCGGATTACTTGCATGGTCGCTTGGCGGGCTTGTCACAGCATGGGCGGTACAGTCACGTGCCGCACTCGCCGCGACACAGTTGTTGCTGATGGGGTGGACCATGGCTGTTATCTCAGAAGGCGACATCCATCTGATGTATTTATTGCCCTGGGCGGTGGCTGCCTTGTTGGCCTTCCGTCTGGATTGGGGTCCGGCGAAACATTTAGCACTCATCGGTCTGATTGTTTGGCTACTCGGAAATTCTCCCAACCTTGCCGAAAATCTCGGCTGGGGGCCTATTGAGTTGCTGGCAGTCCTCTCCTCTCTCTTCGGCTTGATCTGGCTCGCAGGGATCGCGGGTGAAGAACGCCAACAGCCCTTCGCACGTGCTCTGCAGGGATATGCAGCAATCACTCTCTTAGTCATGTTCTGGGTGGGTCATGTTGTCGATGAGGGCTTTGAAGACGGCGCAGGATACCTGATCCCCGCACTCTCCGTCGTTGCGCTTCTAGCTGCATCAGTGTTCGCCTTTGCCCGGGCGTCAATCTTCGCCCCCCAGGACATCATTGCTTTGGCGACATTCCCTGTGGGCATCCTTTTATCAGGAGCCCTCACGACCAGTGACGGCGACGTGCCCCTCATCCTCACCGCTCCCCTTCTCCTGGCACTTTGTGTATGGCTCGTGACGCTTGGCACCCGGTTGCACAATCGCTTCCTGATCAATCTGGGCTTTGCAGCCTTCGGCGGTGAGGCGCTCTACCTCTACCTTGAGACCTTCGGCACCCTGCTTGACACAGCAGCCTTCTTTGCCATTGGCGGCATCCTCTTGATTGCTGGCGGTTTTGTCTGGGAGCGATTGCGCCGTCGAGCGACCGCCACGCAATCGGAGGCAACATCATGAGCCAGACACGCATCCTGATTGGCATTGCCATAGCAGTTCTCTTTCAAACTGCCCTTCTCGGCCAAATGGTCTGGGCACAAATCACGCTTTTGAACTCGCCCACTGAAGTCGTGCTCAAGACAACGCCTGTAGACCCTCGAGACATCTTTCGCGGCGACTATGTGATCCTGAATTATGAGATTTCGGCGTTTGATAGAAACAAAGTGCCCATCGCTGACGGCTTGGAGTCAGGAGACGATGCCTATGTGCTTCTGAATACGCAGGGAAGCACAGCCGAACCATTGGAAGTGTTGGCGGCCGCACCTAGTGACCTGCGCCAGGGTCAGGCCCTCATTCGTGGCCGCGTCAATTATGTGCTGCGCGATGAGATGACACCAAACGGCTCGGACTGCGAAGATTGCCCAAGCATCTTCATCTCCTATCCCATAGATAGTTATTTCGTGCCAGAAGGCACCGGGACCGAGCTCGAGAAATATCGCGACGAGCGCGCACTCGGCGTCGTCGTCGCCCTCAATGAAGAGGGCGACGCTGCCATTAAAGGCCTGATGATTGAGGGTGAGAAGATCTACGACGAGCCGCTGTTTTAGCTCCTGTGACACCTCCCTGGTTCGAGACGGCGCTAACGCGCCTCCTCACCATGAGGTCAAGTATTAGGCCCTCATCCTGAGGAGCGGTCTTCGACCGCGTCTCGAAGGATGAAGGCATTCACGCAACCCAGAATTGTTATGCATCCGCCCAATTGCCGTGGAAGCCGAACGGCACCCGTGTTGGCAGTTCAGCCCGGGCAATTGGTCCCTGAGAAATGTCATCTGTGTCCAGCACGACCAAGTCTGACAGGTTCTTTGAGCCGTCATAGACGAGGGAAACAAGATAACCGTCTCCCTCTTCAGCTTTCTCTGTGCGCGGCACAAAGACCGGTTCGTGAACAAAGCACCCCTCACCCGGCTCATAGGTTTTGGTGTTGCCGGTCTTCAGGTCAACATGAACAAAGGTATCAAACGGCGCCCCTTCTGCTTCAGGGCGCGCCATAGTCGCGTAGTACCCGTGACGATATTCATGCCCCGTGAACCGCTCATCAAATCGTGGGAACTCCCCGCCAATGTCGTTGAGCTCTGTCTCGGTATAGTCGTTCGTGTTGCCATCCAGATCGAACGTCCACCGCACAAGCTTGCCGAGCTCCGCACCCAGATCCATAACCCGCTTACCATCCACATCCGGGAACAGCGGCACGCGGGAATATTTCATCACGTCGGCAACCACTTTCGTCTTTCCACCCTCGTGGGTCGTGTAGGCATTCATCGGGTGATAGACGTAGCAAGGATCGCCTTCAAACCAGCGAATGCTCTCCACACCCTCATTCCGCCCCATAATGCCGATCCACGTTGACTGGCTTGGGTCCCAGGCAATCATGGGCCCGCCCTTCATGATCCGGTCTATATCGATGGTCGCTGGAAAGATCGGGAAGATCACATGTTCGTCCGTGGTGATGAAGTCATGCACCATACTGGCATAGGGTGCTTTAAACATCTCCGACCGCGTCAGGTTCCCTTGCGCGTCGACCACCTGATAGGAGATATCGGGAGACGCAGGACCGGCAGCCATATAACCGAAGAACATCATCTCTCCGGTTTTGGGGTCGAACTTCGGATGCGCCGTCATCGGCCCTTCATACTTGCCGCCAAAATTATTCGAGCCTTCTGTTTCCAGCGTTGTCATATTCATCAGGACCGGGCTGGAGCCTTCATCAAGCGCCCAAAGCTTGCCCGCATGGGCAACCACATTTGTGTTGGCCACATTGTTCGGAAGCCCTTCGGCTCCCGGCTTGCGCGGCTCACCAAAAGCCGTCCCGACCAGGCGCTCTCCAGCTTCCCGTTGCGCCTTATACTGCTCCGTCCGCACCCAGCGATTTCGGTAGCTTGCCTTGCCATCGTCCAGGTTGATCGCGTGGATCATGCCCTCGCCCAGAAACCAGTGGTGATGGTTGCCGAGCGGCGGGAACATCGGGTTCGGCCCGTTGCGATAAAGCGTCCCCGCAAGGTTTGCTGGCAGTTCACCATGCACGATCAAATCAGGGGCATCACACTCCACCATGACGGGGGCAAAATTGTTCTTCAAAACGGGCTTATTGGGAAACGGCTTGGACATGGGTGAACTCCATGAAGATGCGTGAGGCAGCCCCTTGGCCACCTGGTGCGTTTGTCTGTTGCAGTTAAAATAACACTGTTATATAAAAGATCAAGATCAACACTGCACAAATAAAACCAGGTCGCGATTCAAAAATGAACAGCGCTCAAAAAGAGAAAACAAGAAGGCCCCGCCGCGTCTCCGCAGAAGTGCAGCGTACGGAGCTGCTCGACGCGGCCAGCGACATGTTGGCGGGTGGTGGGCCCGAAGCCTTGTCTGTTCGAAAACTGGCAAATGCTGTGGGCACCTCTACCATGACGATCTATACGGCGTTTGAAGGCAAGGACGGCGTTATCGCCGCGCTCTATGAAGAAGCCTTCGCCCGCATGGCTGACTTTCAGGAAGCCGTCCCTGAGGGTAACAGCCCGCTGGAGTGGCTGGCCGGCCTCGGCGCTGCTTATCGCGCCTTCGCGCTGAAGAACCCCTCCTATTACGCGCTTATCATGTCTGAGACACTGCCCATCTCTCAGTTTCAGAAGCAAGAGGCAGAGCCCCTTGCGCGGGGCATCGCCCGCCAGCGCTCTTATAGATCGCTTTTTGATGCGGTGAGCGCTTGTCAGGATCAGGGCCTCATGTCTTCAGATCATGCGACTGAGGAGGTCACAGCGGTCCTTTGGGCAACGGTTCATGGCCATGTGAGTCTGGAACTCGCAGGCTTCCATGAAAGTAAGGCCGCCGCTGACAGCCGTTTTTTGCTGCTCACCCAGTCAGTGCTGACAGGTTTGCTCACGCCCAAAGGCAAAAAGGCCTGGCGAGCATTCGCTGCCAACTGAGACCTGCCAATCAGCGATCGGCTCAATCATCGTCGCGATCACGGGCGTCGGGAAAAGGCCCAAACGGGAAAGGTTTATCATCGCGGTCAAACGTGATGAAGCTGAGGCACTCAAAGACATAAGCAATCAGGCGCCGACTGAAGCTCAACAATTCTTCATTCTTGCCACCGCTCAGGAACACAACGATCAATTGGATCGCGCCAAGCAGGATGGAAAGCGAGAAAGCAATATTCCCGAGAAACCAGAAGCCCACCATATAGAGCAGGCGTTGCCAGAGAGGTTCGTGCTCATCCTGGTCAATGGTGACGGTTTCAGGACGGGAAGCGTCTGGCTCGGAGGATGTCGAAGCATCACTCATGGGGGCTCTCCATAGGTTAGGACATCAAAAGTCGGCTTATCAGCCACTCTCCATAATTTGGGGCCCGCCCCCTCTTCCTTCAATGATCGAGAACAAAGGTTAGGTCAATCTCCGCGCCATTCTCCATACCCGACGTTCCCCGGACCGCCCGATGGCGACTGTTTCATGGGGTCAAAAAAGCCAAACAGCAGAAGACCTGCGGCAAAGCCCCCCAAATGAGCCTCCCAGGCAATCGACACCGTCTCCCCTGACAGCGAGAGCCCTGAAAGACCAAACAGCAGGTTGAGACCGAGCCACACGCTTACAAACAGCAATGTCCGTCTGTCGGTCAAAGCCTGAACAATGGTCGCCTGCGCACGCGGTGCGCCCGGCAGCGAGGGGTCGCGCGCCGTGATAAGCCCGAGAGGCCCGCCGGCAAGGAAGACAAACCGTGCAGCACCTCCCATCAAACCACTGACAGCGCCAGACGCGCCGACAATAAATACCAGCTCGCCTGCATCAACAACCACCTGGGTAAGCCCACCAATAATGCCGCACACCAGGAAGAAGAGCAGAAACCGCACAGCCCCGAACCGGCGCGCGACCGGCGTACCGAATGCGAGGAGCCAGATGGAGTTAAAGATCAAATGACCCCAGTCCGCATGGAGAAAGATATGGGTCACAAATCCGGCCAGATCGACCAACATTCCACCGGGAAGCGGTACGACTTCACCTGTCGTCAGAGGCGCATAGCGGGCAGGACTCAGCGCAAAATAGGCAATCAGACGGTTGGCCTCGGCTGGATCCATAAAGGTGAGCAACAGATGGACACCAAAAAGCGCCCCGACAAGACCCAGAACAACCGCAGGAGCATTAAAGGCAGGCGGTGCACTACTCTGATGTTGGTCAGCCACGGTTAAGAGAGTCCTCTACTAGCGGTAATCGATCATTGCCAAAATACATATCGCCTCTATTCACAAACATGGTCGGAGAGCCGAAGCCCCCCCGCTCTATCACTTCTTCAGTGTTTTGTCTGAGACGCACCTTCACGTCATCTTCCTTAATACGCGCCGCAACGTGCACCGGGTCGAGCCCCACTGTCTCGCATATCTCCGCTAGAATGTCCGGTTGCGAGATATCTTTAAGGTCGCCCCAATAGGCCTCAAACACAGCCCAAGCGAATTCTGGGAGTTTCCCCTCATCTAAAGCCACAATGGCTGACCGCATCGGATCAACGGCCCGCACGGGGAATACAGATGGCTGACCGATTTTCACGCCGCAATAGCGCGCCCAATCCTGCAAATCCTTAACGTAATACCGGCCTTTAACGGGATGAGGGTTCGCTCGCTGTTCGTAGACGGATTCGTTAACCTTATTGAAGATGCCGCCAACCAGAACAGGCTTCCACTGGATTTCTGCCTTCGTGCGCTCGACCATCGCTTCCACGCGGGCGAAACACAAATAAGTCCAAGGGCTTGAGCAATCAAAATAAAACTCCAGAACCGCCATCTCTCTCTCCCTGAATGCCTTCTTGCGTGTTTCCAGGTGAAGTGGACGCCGGTTCACCGTTCGGAAACACGTCGAATTAGAGTCAACGAGGCCGGAGTGTGACGGTCTGCCCCCGGATTCGCAAACCCGCGTTAACACTTGAACCCCTCTCGTTTCAAAACAGGACACATGTGCCAGGTCCATTAACGAAAAGCGTTCCCTCACGAGCCAGAACTTGGCGCCTCAGACCTCGACTCAGGTCAAGCGAGACGTCAAAAAACGGCTAAAAACTGAGGAATTTTGGAGAGTATTAACAAGGACCGAAGGGTGGCACACCGGTTGCAGCCATCTTGATGACTTTAACAGATGACCTAAGAAAAGATTATGACAACCCGTTTTCCACAGCTCAGCCTCGCGATCGCCCTCGGCGCCGCATTGGCTCTTCCGCTTCTGGCAGAAGACGTCTTTGTCGCTCAGGCCCCGCAAGAATCTATGGCGAATGAAGGTACGGCTTCTGTTAACAGCGCAATTGGCACCCAAAACAACGACCAGAAAAATTCTGGCACGCCGACTGCACTGATCCTGCTCAACAACGAAAACAAGTAAACGGAGAGATCCCGTGTTCTCTACGACAAAAAAAGCTCTCAGCTCTCAGAACGGCATCAAGAAAGCCGCAATCCTGCTTGGTCTTAGCGTAGCACTGACAGGCTGCATCAGCCCGACCGCAGGTAGCGATGGCCGTTACACGACACCGATCGGCAACGCCCCGGTGATCAATAATGAGACACCTTATTCCAGCGCGCTGCGCTGCATCGGCAGCCGCATGGGCGGGACAGCCGCGGCACCACGCATCGCCGTTGGTAACATCAAAGACTATACCGGCAAGGTGGAACTTGAAGGTGGCGCGAAGCTGACACAGGGCGCGTCCTTGATGGCGATCTCAGGTCTCTCAAAGGCTGGCGTCATGCTGGTAGAGCGTTTTGACACATCAGTCGCAGAACTTGAGCTGAAATATGCCAATGATCGCCTGATCTCAGATGCAAACCCGGACGAATATCGTCAGATCCACGCCGGTTCAATTCGCGGCTCCGACTACTACATGGTTGGCGGCATCACCGAGCTGAACTTCGACATCCGCAATGGCGGTCTGGACAGCGCTTTCTCTGACCTGGACCCAACAGGTCTGTCCGCAACCATCAGCGGCCGCCTCTTCGTCATGAATGTCGGTCTCGACCTTCGCCTTGTCGACAGCCGCTCTTTGGAAGTTGTGCATGTTGTTTCCTACCAGAAGCAGATCATCGGCCGCGAGATTGTCGCAGGTGTATTCGACTTCCTGAACGGCAACACGTTTGAGATTGGCGCAGGCGAGCGCGCAAATGAACCGCTGCAGCTTGGTGTTCGCTCTGTCATCGAACGCGCCATCCTGGAAATGATTGTGCCTCTCTATGGCACAAACCCAGCGACCTGCACGAACTTCGGTGCTGAAGGCGATCCACTTGGCGAAATCCAATATCGCTCCGCCCCGCAGAACTATGGTGTCCAGCAAGCCCAGGCAACCGTACAAGCGCCGCAGGCCGTTACTGCAGCAGCTGCTGCAGCCCGCACGGCACCAGTTCAACCACAGGCTGTTGCGGCCCGCACGACGGTAGCCGCACCGATCATGAACGACCCTTATGGCTACTACTCAGAGCCAATCTTCTCAGACCGGCTCCGCAGCAGCCAGTACTAACCCCGGGCCCGTCCGGCAAAGTGAACAATCAAGACACGAAGACAAATTTCAAAAGCCGGACCCAGGGCAACGCCGCCCACGGGACCGGTGGATGAGGCGGCGCGCCTGCCCTTCCAACACCAAGTTCGTTGAGAGCAACTTAGGGAGAGCTTCGGCTCTCCCTCTTTTTTTTGTGAAGTGCCTCAAACAGTGATCTCGGTTGGTCTCTTCAACAATAAGAACCTCACCTGCTATCCCGATGCGGCTTTTCCATTTCAGCGACAACCCATCTATCACAGAGTTCGTTCCGCGCGCCGTCAACACGCCGGTTGATCGCCCTGCAGGCCAAGAGCGGCTCACCGGTCCACTCGTTTGGGCGGTGAGTGACAGCAACGACTTTCTTTACATGTTCCCGCGCGAGTGTCCCCGCATATTGATCTGGCCAACGCCCAAAACCACATCACATGATATGAATGAATGGTTCGAAGGCACGTCAGCAAGCAGGCGTGCATTCATCGAAAAGCGATGGTTAGAGAGACTACAGGCCGAAGTCATATACAAATACGAACTTCCGACAGAAACATTTGAAGACGTCGGCGATGTTGGAATGTGGGTCTCGCGGTCAAAAATAACACCGCTGCAATTCCAAACCATCGCAGACTTACCGGCACGCATCAGAAACAGAAACATAGACCTCACCGTATTGGATGATCTGACTGGGTTGCGGGGTGTCTGGGAAACGACGCTCCACGCCAGCGGAATCCGTCTGCGCAACGCCAAAAACTGGGGACCGCCGGGTTGGCCACATTCGCCGCCATTGTGAAAGTCCGGCTGTCCTCTTCACTCTCTTCCAATGAGTCGAGAAGTGTCTACGCCAACTCATTCTCCTCAGGTCCTGATCATGAGGCTGGAGAAACGGGGTGGCCCTCCCACTTTTAGGTCTTGGCGATCAAGATCAAGGTGAAATCATCAGACAAGTGACATGCTGAAACCAGGCGGGCTTTAACTCGTCAAAGTCGCTTTCTGTTGAACGAACACCCACCGGTCCGCAACGAAATCCCGCTCACTTTTCATCTGGGCGGTAGAAAACTTGTGCGCCAATGACGCCTGAGATTTTGCCTTCCGCGTCAAAAACAGGCAGCCCCAAGCTTTGCGCGCGCAAATATTCTCGTCCCTCGACAGCAGACTGGGACTCTGTCGAAACGGGTTCTTCAGCAGCAACCACAAGGTCAAGAAAGGCGCCAACATATCGGTCAACAAGAACTTCTGATGAATAATCCAACGGTTGGTCAGTAGGATCATTGCCCCTGACAGCAACGATTTCCGAGCCTAGAAATCGGCAGACCCAGCTTTTGTCGGGCTGCAGCGTGTACCAGAAGACCAACGGTAGAAAACGCACAGCATCAAGCAGATCAATCTTTGACTCATCCGGTCCGGATCTCAACGATGTCCAGCTTTTCGATACATCCAAAAATTCCAGAAGAAAACCATCTGTGAGCCGAAAATCTGGTCCCCACCCGGCCTGAGCATCGTGATCGTCAAATCCATAATCCGATGACTGCGTTTTTCCCATGTGCCCCCCCAGATGGTAATCACTTTCCTCAATCACTAACGGTCACACAGCTGGAGATTCGTCTCAAGATCAGGAAATCGCCGCTCTATGGTTGCTTCTTTTCAGCAGAAAGAAGGACCTCCTGGAACACCTGAAATCATGTTACACTTCGCGGGAGGAATGCTGATCGGCCCTTTGATTCTAGTGAATTTGGGGCGCTTGATCATGGGTGGATTTGCGACAAAGACCATTGAGGTGGGCCAGGAAGAACGCCCTGCGCGGAAGCGTGGGCGACCTCTAAGGGACGGGCCTGATCGACGTGAAGACATCATCCAAGCCTCGACACTTCTTTTTCTGAAGGACGGCTACAAAAGCACAACGCTCCGTCGTATTGCGCGCAACGCAGATGTGAACGTTGCGCTGATCCACTACTATTTCACAAGCAAACAAGGGCTCTATCAGGCGGTCCTCAGCGCTGCGCTTAAGGCAACGCTTGCCTCACTAAAAGACCCTCAGTGGGGCCCCTTGTCCGTTGACGAGATCGCCAAGACTTTGACAGCACCGTTCTATAAACATCCTGCGCTGGTTCAAACCCTGACTGCAATCGACTCATCACCAGAAGCACACGAAGCAACGGCAGCCGTCGTAAGACGGCTCTCACTCAGCCTCACAGCATGCATCAAGTCATTGCAGAAAATGGGAAGCATCCGCCGCGACCTGGATCCCGAATTGTTTGCGCAGACCTGCCTGGAGCTCTGCTGGGCGCCGTTCAAGACAGATCAAGCCGACACAATGGGAAATGACGATAAACCGCTCACGCCCTTTACCAGCGTGCTTCTGACGCGCCATGTGGAACAAAACACACGCGTCCTGGCGAGCGCCGCTGCGTGTAGAACTGAGAGCCCCACCAGCACAGAAAAAAGGGAGACCGAGATGGTCCCCCTTTCCGCCACTTCCCCGAAAGGGTAATTTAGTAACCTACGCCACCATTGAAGGTCGTTGCACCGCGGAAAGCGGTTGTTTCTGATGCGTAACCGCTTGATTTACGGTTGAGGAAAACCTCAGCAAACCGAACGTCGGACCGGCGATCAGAGCCTGCGAAATATGCGTTGCTGCTGGGACCGCAAGCCAGGCGACCTTCATTGCCATAGTGGAGAGACTGACCGTCCAGGCACTCGATCACCTGACCATGAGTGTAATCGGGCTGTCCACCACCATCAGGCACTTCACCAATTGTCGCAACAAGCGCATCGCCCATCTGGCAATACATCAGTTCGCCGCTACCGGCCGCGATATCGATCTGGGTGGACGACACAGCAAGGTAAGCTGCTTCTTCAAGACCCTTCGCGTCAAGACACACACCGCGAACGGCACGGCTCTCGGTCCGCTCCTCTTTAACAACAACCCGCAATGGTCCAATTGAGATCGGTGCGCGGGCAGCATTCACAATCGTGCCACCGGCACCGCGCCGCTCTCCACCAAAAACACTGTTCCGCAAATTGCTTGTGTTGAGACGACCACCTGCACGTGCTGCTGCGGCTGCAGCATTGATTGCTGCAGAATTCGCAATTGCTTCTGCATTGGCTACATTGGTTATAGTCGTGTCACCACCGCCTTCGACATTAACGGTGACGTTGTTGACGTTGTTGTTATTGTTGACATTGTTGTTGACATTGTTGTTGGTGTTATTATTCGTATTGTTGTTAACATTATTGTTCTCGACGTCTACATCAACATCAAGGTCAAGCTTGACCTTGTTCCGAACATCCACGTTCACATCACCGCCGTCATCATGATCGTCGGGACAGCCACAATCATCGTCCCAGCCGTCATCCCAACTATCGTCGGGTTCTTCCCAACCGCCACCGCAGTCGGCTTCATAACTACACGCCTCTGCCTGTGCAGGATCGGCAGTTACGGTCATGAGTGTCACACCCGCTGCAAAAGCGAACAGGCCGAGAAAGAGAAATGTATAAAGTCGTGTCATTTTGGCACTCCGGAGAGCTGTTACTGCTCCATTTTTGGAGCTTTTGGGGTTCTTGACCCGATCAATGCAGATGCCATGCCGTTTAACGAGGTCACCATCGTGTCCCGGAAACAGACCTGGGTCACTCACTTCTTTGCAACTTCATATCCAGTTCAGACGTTGAATGGTTAACGCGCCAAGCCTTCACAAACCCGAACGTCAGAGTCTGCTGTCGTATAAAACCGCGAGAAATCGCCAATTCGAGCGACACAGTCCCTTGTGTGCCAGTCTCATTGTTAAGCTTTGGCATGCTTTTCGCTGAGTGTCCGTCCAAGAAGGCCTGCGCCGTTCCCTACTGTTCTAAAACGGGATTGGTGCAGGTGGTATGAGACATTTAGTAAGGGACCAGTGGTCGAGTGTTCCGGACAAAGAGAAGCATATGACACTTCTCTCCTACCGGCACCAAGATCTGGAAGTGTAAATGACGCATCAGACGGTACAGGGGCTACTTGACTATTGGAATGAGCTGCGCGGCAGCCGCCCTGCTCCCAAACGCAGTGAAATTGAACCACGAGACTTGAAGCGTGTATTGCCACACGTGTTCATCTTGGAACGAAATGACCGATGGACCTATCGGTTTCGCTTGGCAGGAACAGGACTTTGTAACGTCTATGGGATGGAGTTCCGGCGCCACAATATGGCGGCGCTCTGGCAGGGTGAAAGCCAACAGGAAATTCTCACGCTTCTAAATGATGTCACAGGCAGCGGTACCATCGGCCTTGTGGAGTACACAGCAGAGACAACGGACAATCGCCAATTATCGCTTGAGATGGTGCTCCTGCCACTCGCGCAGGACAATGGGGCCATCACTCGTGTAGTGGGTGCCATCGTCGCCCTCGACGAATTTCCATGGGTCGGTGAGCATATGCTGGTGCGACAATGGGTAGACCGGATCCAGCGCCTTGATCCCGAGGAACTACCGGCAGCACCGCCAGTGATTTCAGCCGCACGCAAAGTCGTCCAGGCAATACCTCCAAGACCTGCTCCGAACCCAAGCCTTGGAACACGGCGACAGACACATACAGCCGAGCGGCCATATTTGCGCCTAGTACGTGATGCGAGTTTGCAGATAGATAAGGCGAAATAACCAGGTGAACTCAGCCTGCCGCGGTCTTGGCGGCAGCTGCGCTGGCCTTTTTTTGCTTTTGAATCACTGATGCGTCTATGCCCATCACGTCCGTCAGCACACATGAGCTGAAATCAACGCCTTCGACAATCGCATTCGTCAGATCTGCACCATCAAAATTCGCACCGCTCACGTCAACAGACGTGAGGTCCGCTCCCTGAAGAGTGGCCCCGGTGAAATCACACTGGCTTAGATCTGCATGCGTGAGATCGGCATCAACCAGGTTGGCGCCGCGTAGGTTTGTTGGCCAGGTGCGCCCGCCACCGCCGGCTATCGGCATGGCAGACAAATCCGCCGATACCAAAGAGGCTTTAGTCATTTTTGCGCATTGGAACTTGGCGCCGCGAAGGTCCACATGGGAAAAGTTTACGTGAGCCAACATGGCTCCGGAAAAATTCGCCATCGAAAAGAAGCTGTGCTCAAAATTCGCGTGCGTAAGGATTGCATCGCTAAACTCTGCAGCTGACAATGCGATCCCAGGATGGGCGAACCCCGTAAGGTCAATACCCTTAAAGACTGCCTGTTCGCCTTTGGCGCCCCCTGACATCATCCACGCCTTGTGGTCGGCCATCAACTCATCAACAGAAATCCCCAGATCTTCAGCTGTTCTGGGCATAATCGCACCCTCAACAGATTTAGCGGCCATGATTTCGGACCTGCGAAAGCGAGCTGCAGTAAGGTCAACACCTTCAAGACAGGCACCATCCAATACCACACCAATCATCTCTGCGCCTTTAAGGTTGGCACGCGCAAGATTGGCATCACTTAGGTCTGCACCATCCAGAACGGCGCCGGACAGGTCTGCGCCCGTAAAGTCACAACCTGACAGACGCGCGCCTTTGAGGTTTGCTTGAAACAGATCCGTCCCCGACCCCATAGCACGCCCCATACGCACCTTCTCCAGGTTCGAGTGGCGCAGGTTGGCATCGTCAAATCGTGAATCAGAATCGCCATTATCTACGTATGAAAGTTCACCTTCATCAGACTGACGCATAATCTGACCTTCACGCAGATCACTGTCCGTCAGGTCAGCACCTTCCAGATTTGCCCGAGCAAAACGGGCGCCCCGAAGGTCTGCCCGAGTCAAATCAGCATTGGCGAAGTCGACCCCGGTCAAATCTGCGCCAAACAAATTCGCCCGCGTCAGGAGCGCGCCCCTGAAGCTTGCGTTCGCAGCATGGAGCCCAACCAACTCGGCATCCGACAGATCGATTTTGTCGAAGCGAAGCGACTCAACATTTTTATGGCTGAGATTGAGGCGGTCACCACCACGCTGACGCTTAACAAACTTCAGGTGAAGTTGAAGCGCATCCTTAAGCTCTTGGATATCCATCTGAGCATAACCGACGGCAGAGTCCGACATAGGTGGGCCTTTTCCCAATACGACATCCTACTATCGCTCTATGCCTGTTTATTTTTCGTAAATCATACCCGTAATGCACAGGACCATGTCCGGGTCTCCCGGACACGGTCCTGCAACATTAAGAAATGAGTATGAGTTTATGCAGCGCTCGCCGCATCATCTTCCGCGATACGGACATGTTCTGCAGGAAGCGGCGCTTTTCCTAACATGTCGTCTGAGATCTTTTCAGCGATCATAATGGTCGGTGCATTGGTGTTTCCGCCGATGAGCGTCGGCATGACAGACGCATCAACAACCCGCAGACCTTCAAGTCCTCGTACGCGACACAGATGATCGACGACGGCCATGTCATCACTACCCATCTTCGCCGTCCCAACTGGGTGATAGATGGTTTCCGCCTTTTCGCGGATCCAGGCATCGATCTGTTCATCCGTTTGGACGTGCGCACCTGGCATCACTTCATCACCAGAATAGGGAGCCATCGCAGGCTGTTTAAGAATATTCCGGACCATCTTCACACCATCGCGCATGACCACGCGGTCATTCATGGACTCCAGATAGTTGGGTTGAATGAGCGCAGGCGCTTCAGGGTCTGTTGATTTCAAGCCAATATAGCCCCGGCTTTCCGGCCGCAGCTGACAGACGTGAACCGTGTATCCATGGCCGTAAGGGTCAGCCCGCGCATGGTCTTGCATCACTGCGGCCACAAAATGGATCTGAACGTCAGGCATTTCCAACTCAGGGCGAGTTTTCAGGAAGGCACCGGCTTCAAGGCCGTTAGATGTCCCCAGACCAGACTTAAAGAATACATACTGCATGCCTGTCATCAACATACGCGCAGGGTTTGTTTGGCTATGCAGTGTGATCGGCTGAAGACACTCTTCAATCACTGTCGCATCCAAATGATCCTGCATGTTTTGACCCACACCAGGAAGGTCAGCCACAATGTCAATACCAAATTTCCGCAGATACTCGCCGTTCCCAATGCCAGAAAGCATAAGGGTTTGAGGGGAGTTGATCGCGCCACCACTCAGCACGACTTCTTTGCCAGCCCGTGCTTGCACGGTGTTGCCTTTCTGAGTGTATTCAACACCAACAGCCTTTTTGCCCTCGAAGAGAATCCGCGAGGTCAGAGCTTCTGTCTCAACCGTCAGGTTTGGACGATCCAGAACGGGGGTCAGATACCCTTTCGCCGCACTACACCGCTGATTGTTTTTAATTGTCAGATGGTAAGGACCGACACCTTCCTGTTGAGGGCCATTGAAATCCTTCGTCGACGGATGCCCCGCCTGAACGCCAGCTTCTCTAAATGCCTCGAACAGTACATTCGTATTTTGTACATCAGAGACGCCAAGCGGGCCTTCGCTGCCGTGGAATTCATCTGATGCGTCGTCGTAACCTTCCGACCGTTTGAAATAGGGAAGCACATCGGCAAACCCCCAGCCTTCGAGACCCAACTGACGCCAATGATCATAGTCACGCGCGTGACCGCGAATATAGATCATGCCGTTGATAGAAGAGGAACCACCAAGAACCTTACCGCGCGGCCAGAACAAGCGACGATTGTTGAGATAGGGTTGGCCCTCAGTGTCATAGTTCCAATTGGTCTTGGTATTATTGCCAATCAGCTGACCAACACCTGCGGGCATATGGATCATGATGCTCTTGTCCCTCGGACCGGCTTCCAGCAGAAGGACCTTGTTCTTGGGATCTGCAGATAGTCGGTTGGCGAGCACGCAGCCGGCACTACCGGCGCCAATAATGATGTAGTCAAATTCGCTCATTCTGGATCTTCTCCCGTTCCACCAATCTCGCTTGCGGGCGGCGGAAGCCGCCGCGCGCCGCATTGTGGCTCACTTTTTTCTTTGTACCCATAATTGACCGAGTTCAATCATGACGCAAGCGTCAACTTTTGACTTTCGGCTGAAGACAGCGCTCTGCATCGCCCCTGCGTCAAGGAACGAGCGTGACCACGGTCCGTCGGTTAAGCGGCTCACGCACACCATCCCCTGTCTGAACAGCGAGGCGGCTCTCGCCATACCCCACCACCTCGACAGCGTCGGCAAGGGCGCCCATTTCAACAAGGGTCAGCTTCACCACCTCTGCGCGACGTACAGAGAGCCCGTCATTGTAATAGGAGGATCCAGAGGTATCTGTATGGCCAGCAGCAATGATTTTGCTGTGACCACCTGCACGCGCAGAGTCAATCGCAGTGGAGAGAACTTCCAGAGCCTCAGCCGACAGGAACCACTCATCGAAACCAAAATAGACAACGAATTCCGCAGCGTCGGGAAGCGCCACAACAGGTTCTGGTTCAGGTGCAAGATCAACTTCAAGACGTCCCATCTGGGTCAGGAACCGGGCGCGGCATTGATATAGCTGCGCTGCGGGCGCACCCAGTGACAATTCGTGTGCCCAACAATCATAAGCAGCCTGCGCGCGCGCAGCCATGTCCGGGGCAATTTCCTTAGCGCCGCGGACAAATGCACTCATCAACCGGTCTCGCGCTTTCTGCAGATCTTCGTTCGCGGCACCTGCACCCGTTGGTTGTAAGGGAGTCACATCCCCCCCGTTTCCAGCCAGAATGGCCCGCTCAGCATAAAAATCAGCGCTGTCGCCAGAGCTAAACCCAGTCCCCCGGCTGACCGCGAGATCCAGATAGTGCTTGTAAAGCGCTTGCTGAAACGCCGTGCCAGACGGGCTCATATCCCGGGCGTCATCCACAAGGGATGCACAACTCGCCAGAAACACAGCGGTCAACCCCATGAAAATGCTTCTCATCAGCGCGGACACGCCGCCTTTTCTCGAATTATGGTTAATTATCCGTTGCCCCAAACTCTGCGCATCTGACATGGATTTCGCCCTTTATTGACCCAAATTTGCCGCATACGCCCCCGTACGCCTGCGATTTTGTTTATAGCGCGATGAATGACGCGCTGGCCAGCCATTCTCCCACCCCAGACCTTCGGCGTATTTCATCGCGATAAGACCTCTTTAACATCCACTCTCTAGCGTGAAACCTGCAATTGGCGCTTAATGGTGGCAGTTGAGTTGCGGAGGATGAAACGCATGTCTCAATCCGTTTCGGTGCAGACAAGTGAGAACAGAGCGAACAGACGCCAGTATGAGCGGACCAACCTCTCGGTCGCCGGTCGTCTCATGCTGCCATCTGGCGGCGAATATCCTTGTGATGTTGAAGACATTTCAGAAGGTGGCATTGCCCTTCATAGCCAGGCAGACGGAGAAATTGGCGACCGAGTGATCGTCTATCTCGACAGGCTTGGCCGGTTTGAGGGACAATTGGTGCGCCGGTTCGACGGTGGATTTGCCATCCAAACGCGCCTCCAAACAAACCAACGAGCCCGCCTGATCGAGCGGATTGAACTGCTCAAAAACCACTCACAGGGAGACGGCATCGCCGCCCTTCCGCGGCGTGCGCCAAGGCGCACTCCGACCAATGAAGAAGCAAATGAATGCGCCCGTCTGACAATCGATAATGGCGAAGAAGTGGCCTGTCGGGTCCTCGACATCTCCCTGACCGGTGCCCACATCAGACTCAGCAACCGCCCTAAGGTTGGCACTCATGTGACCGTCGGTAGAACACTGGGTCGTATTGTGCGCCACACTGACGAAGGCATTGGCGTCGAGTTTCTCTCGACAGGCAAACTCGCAAGCTAACCTGCACAAACCAATGCTCCCTTTTTTGAAGCGAGCCATTTAGACTTCCGCGCAATCAAAACAAGCGAGGCACGGAATGTCTGAGTCAATCCTGAACTATGATCTAAAAAATGGTGTTGCCGTTCTCCACATGGATGACGGCAAAGCAAACGCCCTGGGGCACGACATGATCGCTGCGCTGTCAGAAGCGTTGGATCGTGCTGAGACAGAAGCAAATGCGGTTGTCCTGATGGGACGCGAGAAGCGGTTTTGCGCAGGCTTCGACCTCTCTATCATGTCTTCCGGTTCGGAAGCCGTGAATAAGCTTGTATCCAGTGGCGCCCACCTCATGACGAGGCTCTATACCTACCAGCTTCCCATTATTGCCGCCTGCACAGGTCATGCGCTTGCAGCTGGCGGATTGCTGCTCCTGGCATCAGACTATCGGGTGGGCACAAAAGGCGATTTCAAGATTGGACTGAACGAAGTCTCAATCGGCATGACCACACCGCAATTCCTGATTGATTTTGCACGTGACCGTGTCCCTACCCGCCTGCTTTCCCAGGCAGTGATACACGCGCGACTGTTCGCGCCTGACGAAGCAGCAGAAGCCGGATTCCTGGACGAAGCTGTTGCTGCCGATGCCCTTGAATCCACGGCCCTGGCTGTTGCAGAGCGATTAGGTGCCCTCCCACAACCTGCCTTCGGAAATTCGAAAAAGAAGGTCAACGCAGACACAGTCGCGCATATCAAGGCGACTCTGGACGCAGATTCCTCGACGTTTGATGGCGCGTCATAAGGCTGGCCCCTCTCGCCATCACACGGTATGATTCTCCTGCAGGTAGTCGATGATGACCCATCGAGAGGAGCTGTCATGCATCAATCAAATGCGAAAGCCATCGCGCAGCAAAACCATGCTAAGGCCGCTTACAGCAGTGCCACGTGGAGAACCGCAACCGTCGCGACGGCCGTGGCATTCATGATGGGTCTTTCCTCACCGGCAAAAGCAGCCTGTGATCCCACAAGCACGGAAGGTGTCATCGGCGGTCTGGCAGGAGCTGCAATTGGCGGCTTTCTCGGATCGAAAGTCGGTAGCGGCAGCGGACGCACCTTCGCCACTATTGGCGGCGTGCTTGCCGGTGGCCTTCTCGGCAATCAGGTCGCAACACGCCTGACCTGTCAGGATCAGCAGGCAGTCTATTCAACCACCCAATCAACACTGGAAGACTATCCCAGCGGCAGATCCGCAACCTGGAACAACCCCGATAGCGGGCACTGGGGCACGGTGACACCCACCAAGACCTACGTGGACAGTCGTGGACAGAACTGCCGAGAATTCGAGCAGACCATCTACATTGACGGTCGCCCGGAAAAAGGCGTGGGCGAGGCCTGCCGCCAATCCGATGGATCCTGGCGCATTATCGACGGCTAGCCCCGCTCTACCAATCAAGACAAGAGAGGGTCCTGCTTATCTGCTGGGGGGCTCGCTGCCAGCATGGGTACAATTTGAATCGAATTCCAGTATTTAAAAATATACTCTAATTTTATTTTATAATTATTCAAATAAAAATAAATATTCACAAGTAAAATAGACTCGATGTCAAAACATCAAGTGCATGATGACCAATACAAATCGACAGATTGGGATTGGTTACATGTATTTGTTGCGTATCACTGCAGGGCTCGCAGGAGCCCTCCTTCTAGCGGCCTGCGGGACTGGCCCGGCAGATGTTCCGGGCTCCACTGCCACGATCAGCGAGTTTTCCTCGGATGTGCCCTACGTTGCGCCGTCAACAGCACCGACTTTCATCGCGCGGGGAAATGCGATGCCTGTTGGGGCCGAAACCTCACCCCCCTTTGGCTTTGTTGGATTTTGCCAGCGCCACCCAAGCGACTGCGTTGGAAGCTCCACAAGGCCAGCAACCCTGGCTTTGACGGACAATCGGTGGAATCAACTCCAGCAGATTAACAGGCAGGTCAACAAGTCTGTTGCACCGGTCGAAGACGCAGACCTCTACAACACGCCTGAATGGTGGGCCTATCCCTCCGCCAGCGGGGGCGATTGCGAAGACTATGTTCTGTTGAAGCGCCGGCTGCTCATGGAGCGGGGCTGGCCTGCAGACTCGCTTCTGATCTCAGTGGTCAAAGAACCAAGCGGTGCCGGACACGCGGTCCTTTTGGTGGTAACAGCTGAAGGCGAATATGTGCTCGACAATAAAACCCGCCATATCCGCCTGTGGCAGGAAACGCCCTACACATGGGTGAAGCGGCAGTCCCGCCACCATCCCTATGTTTGGGTTAGAACCGGTGATGGACGGGGCGGCAAAAGCGCGGCGCTCGACGAGCACGATCTGATGGCGCCCATCTCAGAGCCGATAGAGACACTACGACCGGCATTACTTTCGTAATTCCCCGATCAGATTGACCCCCCATCGGTCTGATCCTGTCGAGACCGGCCCTGCTTTCCCAGGCAGGGCCGGAACTCGGTGTTTCTAGGCCGATTACGGCCGCCTCAGCGCCCTTTCCACTGTGGCGCACGCTTCTCAGCAAATGCCTTCGGTCCCTCAATCAGGTCTTCGCTCTTAAAGAGAGCACCAACGGCTGGATATTGGCCGGTGACCGCTTTCTCAAGATTGGCCTCATCAAGCCCCTGATAGACAGATTCCTTAGACGCCCGGATCGACATAGGCGAACAAGCCATGATCTGGGCAGCCCATTTCTTCGCGGTGTCCATGAGATCGCCTGCAGGAACCACGTCGTTCACAAAACCCAGCGCCTGCCCTTCCACCGCGGGAACCGTTCGGCCAGTAAGGATCATTCCCATCGCTTGCTTAACAGGGATCTGACGCGGCAGACGATGAAGACCACCAGCCAGAGCAGCAAGACCAACCTTTGGCTCTGGCAACGCGAACGTCGCCTTGTCCGAAGCAATAATCAGATCCGCTGCCAAGGCAATTTCAAAACCACCGCCCATCGCAACACCGTTAACGGCGGCGATGACAGGCTTTGGCATGTCATAGCGAGCTGTGAGACCGGCAAAGCCGGTTTCTGGAACTTCTAGCTTATTCCCTTCAGCCTGCCATTTGAGGTCATTGCCAGCACTGAAAGCGCGATCGCCAGCACCTGTGATAATCGCAACCCAAAGCTCAGGGTCCGCGGCGAAATCATCAAACGCTTTGGCCAATTCGAAATTTGCGGGCGGATGGAGCGCATTCATCCGATTAGGTCTGTTCATTGTCACAATGAGCAGATGTCCCTCCTTTTCGACGGTGCAATGTTCATAGTCAGCCATAAGACGCCTCCAAATATCGTTTTGAGCTCAATTTTGGCGCGACTTTGCCTTGCGACAGGCACTCTCGCAACCATTCACCCAAAAACGCAGGGGATTGTGCCAATCTGGAAACGAATTCTAAACCACAAATTCATAAAGTATGAACAGGTGGAAGTTCATACTGACCCGCGATTTACACAATCGGCGTTGCCTGCAATTCGGCGCGCCTGCGATCAGAGCACATGACGATGCAAAACAGTGCCGACCAGATAGATGACATGGCTCCTGAAGCCCAGGCCGACGCGCCTGAAGACCGCGTGCTTGCAGACGGGCATTGGTCGCTGAAGCATGGCGATGAAATCTATGGTCCCTACACGTTCGAAGCGATGGAGACATATATCGCCGAGGGACGCGTCGCAGGTCATTCCGTGATTGCGCCGTCTGGCACTGAAGATTGGACCGAAGCCAAAGACGTCGCCATGTTCGCAGGATTTTTCGATGAAGAAAAATCGAAAGTAACAGCAAGCACACCGTCCCACCCACAGGACCGACGGACGGTTTATGGCCCCAAAAAGGGTCAGGTTGATCGGCGCAAGCGTCCGGACACATCCAACTTCCTGATCATCACGGACATTAAATCGCGTCATGGCGCGACACTTGAACAATCAATCATGTCGCTGGGTGCAGCCCTCAAAGTGGCAAACAATGCCTGGGTCGTGAACTGCACGGGCACCGCACCTGGTCTCTTGAACCAGCTGTCAAAAGTGCTCTCAAGTCAGGATGGGCTTTTCATCGCTGATGCCACGCGAGACCGGACAGCCTGGTACAATTTTGGTCCCGAGACCGACGCAAAGATCCGTCGCGTCTGGCGCCGTCCTGTCTGACCCCATTTAGCTAATTGCGAATTGGTCTCGCCCGAGGCAGGTGACTCTGTGTTGGCACAGGATTTACAGCGTCCTGTCTTCCCGGGCGTGCGCGCGGCATAGCGGAGATATCTGCAGCAACCTCATCGCCAATAGACGTCTCCGGTCTTTCGGGGCTTGGCGACAACGGTACCGGTTCCGCTTGAGCAGTCTGCGCTGCGCTGCGGGGCTCGTCGCCGATCAATGCACGCATAATGTCATCCGCACGCCGCCAGCGTAGCATCAACGGGCCACTCATCGCGCTGACATCAGCACATTTGGTTTCCGGCGACAGCCCCCTGTCGCATTTCACCGTTTCCCTTATGAGTTCCAGCTGAAAATTTGACTTCCTCAAAAACTCATTGAGCAAACCGGAGTCACGGACTGCGGTAATCGAGCTCAAATAAGTCCCACAATCTGTGCGCTGCCGCTCCAGCATTTGATCGAGATCTCCGGCGGCAAAAACGCTATTGGGCGGCTCCGTCGTACATACACGCCACAAAACTTCAGCAGCAGCATGGTCAAAAAGCTGGATGAGCTCACGGTACCGGCTTTCCAGCGAAACATAGATCCGCGCCATGTCAGCCGGGTCCCAATCGCGAAACGCGTCAATAAACTGAATGATATCGACGTCAATGCCGCGGGGCGGCGCTGCGCGATAAACAGAGGGCTTTGGCAACTGAAGCCCCTTTTGCACAAATGAATAATCTGTAGCGCCTGAAATATCCGGATCTTGCTCCGGTGTTTTGGGGATCAGCAAGAATTGAACCCCCAACGGACGCCCCTCTAAGTGAAAGAAAAAGCTCTGGCCGGACCGTTCAACAGACCCCTGTGCTGCGTCGCCCGTCCGGCGTCCATTCAGAGAGAAAGCCTCACCCCGCCCGGAATGAAAACGCCCGACAACGCGATCGCCTGTTTCCTGCAGTGTGAGAGTCATTCCACCTGCAGTACCAATTCCCTCAAACTGACCGGAGAAACCAGACGCAATTGCTGGAGATGCCCCAAGGAGAGCAACCGTAAGAATGCACCACCTGATAATCTTCAACACCAGGCCCAATCTCCCATCGATCCAGGCTTACACATACAAGCACTCTACATGGAAGCATCTTTACCGGCCTTTAAAGTCAGGGTCCCGTTTCTCGACGAACGCAGCCATGCCTTCTTTGACATCTTCTGTGCGCAACAAAGGCAGCAACTGCAGATAGACATGATTTACATGCTCCCCAAACGGCTCATTAAGGCCCATACGCATCATCCGTTTTGCTGACTGAACAGCCAATGGCGCATTGGCAGCGATCTCTAACGCGAGCGCTCTCGCCCGTCCCATAAGCTGATCGCCGGGAACCACCTCAGACGCAAGCCCCCACTCAACCGCCTCGTCCGCGGTTAACGTCCGGCCAGTGAAAATGAGTTCAGATGCTTTCGACCAGCCCAACAACCGAGGCAAAATCCAGGTCCCACCTGACTCCGGCACAATTCCACGCTTAGTGAATGCCGCGGCAAGCTTCGCTGTATCGGCCATAATCCGAATGTCACAGCCGAGCGCTGTATCCAGGCCATATCCAGCAGCTCCACCATTGACCGCACAAATAGACGGCGTGTCCATGGCTTGCAATGTCGTGGGCGGCGCATTGCGCAGGTCTAGGTTTTTAAACCCACGATTGTCTTTGAGCATACCTGTACCGTCGGCTTGTGCTTTTACATCAAGGCCAGCACAGAAAGCGCGCCCATTGCCCGTCAACACCATCACCCGGACGTCCGGATCTTCATCCGCCTGAACAAATTTCTCCGCCATGGACCTCAACATGGTAGGCGAAATGGTATTCATCCGTTCCGGCGCATTAAGAGTGATTGTCGCAATGTGGTCAGAGACTTCGTACAGAACTTCATCTGACCCTTGGTCCATATTATGTGCTTCGCTCATCTTGTTCCTTGCTCAAATCAATAAATGCGCTGCAGCGGTTCCTGTCAGTCAATCCGCTTCAGGTCACGCGCATAGCGCTGCCAGTTCTCAACATAATGGGCAGCGGAGAATTCAAGGCCTGCCGCCTGTTCATCAGTCAACCGCCGCACCACTTTCCCCGGCGCCCCTAGAACCATAGAATTGTCCGGAATGTCCTTGCCCTCGGCAATAAGGGTGTTTGCGCCAATCAGGCAGTTTTTCCCGATTTTTGTGTTGTTCAGAATAATGCTTCCAATGCCGATCAAGGAATTGTCACCTACGGTGCAGCCATGCAGCATGACCTTATGACCGATTGTTACGTTTTTCCCCAACGTCAGAGGAGATCCGGGGTCCGTGTGAAGGACGGAGGCATCCTGTACGTTGGAGTTTTCCCCTATCGTAATCATCTCATTGTCACCCCGAAGCACCGCACCAAACCAGACACTGGCATTCTTGTGGAGGGTCACATTGCCCATCACCTGGGCGTCAGGCGCCACCCAATAGTCTCCTTCAGCAGGCAGTGTCGGCTGGGTATCACCTAGAGCATAAATCGGCATAAACGTCTCTCTTCGTCATCTAACAATAAACAACACTATCGCACGGCCGCGGGCCAATGTCTCGGCAGCGGATACTGCGCCTTGCCCTATGTCATAGCTCCTTCATCAGAAGCATTGTAAGCTCTCAATAAACCTCCGAGGGCCTCATGACTGACAAATCCTACGAAGAAACGGAAGACATTCCCATCGATCGCCCGATGGGCAACCCCCTGGGCGCCATCTGGGAAACACGCATGAACAGACGGGGCTTTCTCAAAAGCTCCACAAGCACGCTCACGGTTGCGGCGGCGGGGTTGGCACTCCCTATCTCTTTGGCCGCCTGTAGCAAACAGCTTCCAACATTTGACTTTGCTGAGATTGAACATGGCGTCGATGAGACCCACCACGTGGCCGCAGATCATGACGCTGACATCCTTATCCGCTGGGGAGATCCTGTCACCTCAGACGCGCCAGCTTTTGACCCGGAAAACCAAAGTGCCGCCGCCCAGGCAAAACAGTTTGGCTACAATAATGACTTCATTGGGTTCCTTCCGTTGCCCTTAGGCTCTGAGCTCAAAGACAATGCCCTCCTGTGCGTCAACCATGAGTTCACCAATGACAATTTGATGCATGCCGTTTTTGACGGAGCGGAAAACCCTCTCGCCGTCTACACACGGGAGATCGCCGAAATCTCCATGGCGGCCCATGGAGGGTCTGTTCTCGAAATTGCACGCGATGCCGATGGCAAGTGGCAGGTCGTCCCCGACAGCCCCTTCAACAGGCGGATCACGGCATCGACAACGGAGATAAGAATTTCCGGCCCGGCCGCAGGTCACCCGCGCCTGCAAACCAGTCGCGATCCGTCTGGACGCTCTGTGATCGGCACCATGAACAATTGCGCGGGTGGCATCACACCATGGGGCACCTACCTCATGGCTGAAGAAAACATTCACGGCTATTTCATGGGATCACTGGATGACCATCCGGAAACAACTAATTACGCGCGCATGGGCATCCCAGGTCAATTTTACCCATGGGGTCTCTACGACGAGCGGTTCAATATCAACAAGGAACCGAATGAGGCAAATCGGTTCGGATGGATCGTAGAAGTTGATCCCTTTGACCCAACTTCAACACCCATCAAACGAACAGCGCTCGGACGCTTCAAGCATGAAGGATGCGAAACTGCGCAATGCCCCCTGGGGCGCGTCGTTGTTTATTCGGGCGATGATCAACAGTTCGAATATCTCTACCGTTTCGTCAGTGACAATGTCGTAAGCCCCAACAATCGCGAAGCAAACCTCAATCTGCTGGATAACGGAACGCTCACTGTTGCCCGGTTTAACGAAGATGGCACCGGAACCTGGGAACCCCTGATTTTTGGGCAAGGCCCGCTTACGCCAGAGAACGGCTTTGAAAGCCAGGCTGATGTGCTCATCGAAACGCGTCGGGCGGCAGACCTGTTGGGCGCGACACCACTTGACCGCCCAGAAGACGTTCAGCCGAATGTAAAGTCGGGCAAGGTTTATGTCGCTCTCACCAACAATGCGAAACGAACGCCCGAGCAGACCGACACCGTCAATCCCAGAGGGCCAAATCTATGGGGCCAGATTGTCGAACTGTCACCTGAGGCAGAAAACCACGCCGCTGCGAACTTTACATGGGACATGTTGGCGGTCTGCGGCGACCCGGCCAACGAGAGTGTGAACGCAAAGTGGAACCCCGCAACGAGTGAAGATGGCTGGTTTGCTTGCCCTGACAATCTGGCAGTGGACCCTGCCGGACGCCTCTGGGTCGCAACAGATCAGGGCAAAAACTGGGCAAAGACATCAGGCACGGCTGACGGCATTTGGGCCATAGATACTGAGGGCGACCTACGCGGCCGGGGAAAAATGTTCTTCCGTGTACCTATCGGCGCAGAAATGTGTGGCCCGCGCTTTTCAGATGACGGTGAGACACTTTTCGTAGCGGTCCAGCATCCTGCGACAGACGGCACGGAAGCTTTCCCAGGATTTGAGCGAAAATCCACCTATAGCGACCCCGCTACACGGTGGCCCGACTTTAACCCCGCCATGCCGCCACGACCTTCCGTTGTGGCGATCAGACGAAAATCCGGCGGTTCTGTTGGATAAACAGCCCCTCGATTAACCACGCGACTTGGCAAAACGATCAGCCTGACGCACTCTAGGCCGACAAACCGGTCAGCCTTTGCAGGAACGGTTGCCGCAGGGGTGCGGAATGGGGTTTTGGTATGCGTCTTTTCAACTTTCTCTTTGTCATTCTTGTGGCATTCCCGGTGGCTTTCGCACTCGCCTTTGAAGCGGGCCTGCTCGACGACTATGTCGATGAAAGTCTGATCCCAGCGGAGCCCTTTATCCGCGTCGAGATAAAGGCGACGGTGCCTCCGGAAGAACTTGATCTCGCGGTAAATGACGCCCTGGACACGGGCGAGTATGAAGATGCGCTGATGTATGCCGAGATCGCAGACTATGCAGGCATTGCCCTGGCGCCGGAGACTACCGAACGTCTGGAAGATGCAGGGACACTTCTCCTCCGCGTATCTCGTGATACAGGCAGCTTCTTTGAGGGGTTTCTGACAGGAGAAGGCAGCGACACAGCGGGCTTTGTTGGGGCCATCACGTCTGACCTGACCGTTGTGGGGGACGTGCGAGACATTGGACGTGAAGGCTCAAAACTCGTCGCGGGAGAAGATTATTCCCAGCTCATTTTGGGGCTGTCAGTCGTCGGCGTTGCAGCCACAGGGGCCACAGTCGCCACCGGAGGCGGGGCCCTGCCCGTCAAGGTGGGTGTTTCGCTGATGAAGGTCGCCAAAAAGACTGGCGCTCTGACCGCGGCCTTTGCCCGTCAGTTGGGCGACATAATGCGCAAGGCAATCGACTTTCCAGGGCTCCGTCGCACGCTCTCAAATGTGAGCCTGACCGACAGCGCTGCCACCCGCCGTGCCGTGACAGATTATGCCAGCGGCATAAACCTTAAACCCCTGACGCCGGTTCTGGACGATATGGCGGCCCTTCAACGCAACACAGGTCCGGCAGAAAGTGTGCGCCTTTTGTCGCGCGTCGAAGACACCAACGATTTGCGCCGGATCACAGAGATGAGTGGCACGCTCGGTGTAAAAACCCGGGGTGTCATGGCTCTCACAGGCAAAACCAGCCTCCGGGCTTTTAAGACCTTCGCCAATATGGTGCGCTGGCTGCTGGAGTGGGTCTGGGCAATCGCCGCGGGCATCGCAACCCTGATCTTTGGCGCGGGCTCAAGACGCATTGTCCGGCGGGTACGCCGAGCCTAAAAAAAACCCGCCCTGCGCATCTATGCAGAGCGGGTTTCGTTGGTTTGGGACCTTCTTTCGATGCCGAAAGCGCTCAACCGGGTCAAATGACCGCGGGAACTGTCCCGATTTTCTTCAGAGCATTTTTCACGCCCAACAAGCTAGCCTCAACTGAAGGTCAGCACTTGAGCCACAACCAGTGTACTCAAGCCCGCAACAACCAGACCTGACAGATAGCTCACAGACGATCCGTGGCTCGCCGGTTTGGTGAAGATTGACGCCAAAGCCTGGCCGAGAGGCTGGTTTTCACGCGCAAGCAGCTGATTGCCGGTGTAAATCGCCAGAACAGTGAAGGCGATGAAGAAAGCGTCGCGGGGAGCGACATAGCCGACTTCAAAAGCAACGGTCGAAAGGACCACAATTGAGACAGCAACAATATTCCAAATGAGAGAGCGCATTGGGGGTCACTCCTGTTTACTTCGCGGTGCAACAAAATGGTTTGCATTGCACAGAAGAGTAAATAGGTACGAACTGACAATTAGTCAAGTATCGGCGCCCAAATTAGCTAACAGAATTTTTCATAGACTTTACAAGGGGTTAATGATCAAACCAGCAATAGGCTCAGAACAAATATGCCGACAAGAAAGCTCCACAGCCCCGCCATGAGAGAACTGACAACCAACCAGCCAGGAGGCCGGTTTTCAATAACCTGGGCCCTGAGCGCGTTGCGCATAATCACGCTGGGACCTGCGAGCATGAGCGTCAAGACGCCTCCAATGATGCCGACGGTCGTTTCCTGCCACATCTGAAAGCTGGGTGGCTTGTTGGTCACCAACCGGTAGAGGCTAGATACAAGGCCAGCCGTCACAACACCTGTTATCAAGGTCCAAAAGAAAGCAGTCATTATTGCTCAAACCCTATCCCTGAGCGCAATCCCACTTCTGTGAAGGAAACTGAGCCTTTCTGAATTTCATTATCAACAATCAGATCTATACCCGCTACCACTTCATGTGACGCGGATAATTGGTTTTCAGGAACGATACGCTCCACCAGCACATCCTGGTTTTGCGGGACGTTTTCCCCTCGCACGATCAAACTCACCGCATCAATGGGACCGCCCGCATAGAGCATGACTCCCAGGAGAGTGAGCATTTTGGCAACGAAAGCAGTCATGGACGCGAATTTCCTTAAGCAACGGTCTGACCTGTTCGTCCATCAGGGTCGCAAAGGCCATACCAGATGACCGGTAGATCGAAAGCCTTTGGAAACCTTAGAAAAATCAAAAGGTTGGCTGAAATCCTAGGAGCGCTATGCTGTGCGCCAAGGCGTCGGCGTTTCAATCCGACTTTCCGACAAAGCCAAAAACTGTCCCAAAACAGGCCACCTTCAGCCGCAACCTAGTCAAGACTTGAGAACATGAGCAACGGATCAGAGCAATATGTAAAAGAACGGCCCGCCTGGCTAATCCCGGCAGCCGTCGCTTTAGGCGTTATCCTCTTCTCCGCTCTGTTCGGATATTATTATTTTGGCCCAACACCCTCGGAGATTTTGGGGCTCGATCCACGCGCTAGTGACAGCAGCGAGAAGGTCGACATGATGATCGGCGACGAGCGTTTTCTTATCCCGGCGCATTTCACCCGCTATCCCCTGCAGCGCGTCGGCGGCACGCAGAATGAAATAGATCTGCACGCTCTGCTGCCAGAGCTCACACCCTACACGGCCAACCGTCAGGCGGCCTTCGAAAACAACACACCAGACGCCATTGTGGTTCATATAAAAATTCACCGCGCTGAAGGTCTGATGCCGGCTGCCAGACGACTGGACGATATCTACGCTCGACATTTACTCAGCCGCACACCGGAGAGCGGTGCTGCAGGACTTGACCTCTATAGGTTCGCTGAAGGAACAGGCTACAAAGATCAAGAACTCTATGTCGCTGACCAGACAGATGGGCAGCCACTTCTGCTCTTATGCTTCAAACACTCCGACGTGATCTTCAGCCCCAACTGTACCCGCACTTTTCATCTGACAGATACCGTCGCGGTCACATACCGTTACAAGCGGGCTCAGCTAGAGAATTGGCGGTCGACAGACCAGGCGATCATCGCGCTGGTTCGGAGTTTCATCGCTGAGCCCTCGCCAGATGACAACACCACAGAAAACACCCAATAGGCGAGACCTAGGCGAAACAGATTATGCCTCGGCAGTTTCCAAAAGGCGCTTTGGATATTTCGGGAACCGCCGGTGGAGAACAGCGGCAAGCGCCGGCAGCCCGGTCACCGCGCCAATCATGTTCGCGAAGAACATGAAGCTCAACAACAGTCCCATGTCTGCCTGAAACTTCAATTCAGAGAAGACCCAGCTTGCCACGCCTAGCGAGAGGGTCAGGCCCGTAAAGATCACGGCCATACCTGTCTCCTGCATCGCAAGGGTGAAAGCGCCAACGATTTCTTCTCCCGCTTCCAGGTGGAACTGCAGCCTTGTGTAAATATAGAACGCGTAGTCCACACCAATCCCAACCGCGAGCACCAGGACAGGTAGCGTCGAAACTTTAAGCCCGATCTCCAGCCAGCTCATAAGCCAATAGCCCATAAAAGTCGCAACCAAAAGCGGCGCACAGCAACAAATGATTGCGCGCCAATCCCGATAGGCGACCAAAACCAGGAAGATGATAACGCCGAACACATAGAACAGGATCGGAAGCTCAGAGCGCTCAATCACATCATTGGTCGCCGCAATAAGACCCACATTGCCCGACGCGAGACGGAACGTATGTTCAGGATACTTAGGACCATTCTCTGCGATCCATTCATCGGCCGCACCGATCAGGCGCTTAATCGTTGCTGCCTTATGATCCTCGGTAAACACGATAACGCTCAAGAAATTGCAATTACGGTCAGTCAAGCCAGTACTCGGCCCAAAGCTGTTCGTGGTCAACACAAGCGTATATCGATTGCGCGGCAACTCGCGGAACTTAGGGTTGCCCTCCATCCAAACGCTATAGACGGTCTTTGCGGCCTCCGGCAGAGAAACAACAGACCTCACGCCTTCCACATTCATCAGATGGTAGCCGAATTTTTCAACAGGCTTCATCAGATCCCAACTGATGCAGGAATTTTCTGGTGTTTCCACAAGGGCGACGAACGCGTCGAGATTGACATCGAAATTCTCAACAATGAAGCGCGAGTCCACATTGAAGCGGGCGTCTTCGCGAAGCTCCGCAGCGCCAGCATGCACATCGCCAATGTTGCGATCTCGGCTCTGATAGACCGCGACGACAAACAGAGAGCCAATCACAACAAGAGTGATCGCTGAAGGTGCAGGCCGCGTGATTTGCGCGACGCGCGCCATAAGACGCACACGGCGCTCCCGAAGTCGCGCCGCTTTCTCCACGTAATCTTTGGGCACCGTGAAGTAAGCAGCCGCGAGCGGCAACATAATCAAATTGGAGACGATCTTCAGCGCGACCCCGATCGAAGCAACAATGGCCATCTCCTGGATCATCGGCACAGGAATGAGATAAAGCGTTGCAAAGCCCGCAAGGTCAGTCACCAGAGCCATCGAGCCCGGAACAAGCAAACGGGAAAAGGTTGCCCGCGCCGCCGTATCAGCATTCGCGCCCGCAACAACCTGCGCAGAGATCAGATTGATCTGCTGAATACCGTGGCTCACGCCGATGGCATAGACAAGGAACGGTACCAGGATTGCCAATGGGTCGAGCCCGTAGCCCAAAAGATCCAGAATGCCGAATTGCCAAACAACTGAGATCAACGATGAGCCAACCGCGAGTGAGGTCAGCACGACGGACCGGCAATAGACAAACACTGCGGCCGTCGTCAGGAAGAAGGAAATCACGAAGAAGAAGACAACCCCGCCTGCCCCATCCGCAATGTCGCCAATCATTTTGGCGAAGCCGATGATGCGGATATTGACGTCCTCACCTTCATACTTTTCGCGAATGTCGGATTCAATGCGCTGTGCAAAATCGATATAGTCTAGCTGCTCGCGCGTAATTGGATGAATTTCCTGAAGTTCAAAGCGGATCAATGCCGCCGAACTGTCGTTCGAAAAGAGCGTCCCCTTGAAGCCCCATCGATCCGCATCCTCACGAATGCTCTCGACCGCTTCCTGATCGATATTCGTTCGGGTGACATTTGACGGGATCAGGTTATAGGCAAGAAACCCTTCCTCGGTGATCTGAAACACCCGCGTATTGGGCGTCCACATAGATTTGACCGAGCCGCGAAACACGCCGGGCAAGAAGAAAATGTCGTCAGTAACGTCGTAGAGCACCTTCATAAATTCAGGTGTCCAGATATCGCCGTTCTTTGCCTCAACGGCGACCATGAGAGCATTGCCGCCCGGGAGCTTTTCCCGGTACTCCAAAAACGTCTCAATATACGGGTGATCGGACGGGAGCTGCTTCAGGTAGCCAGCATCAGGTCGCAGCTGAATGGCCTGGAACCCCATCCAGATGGTGAAAACGCCGAGCGCGATCAGAACGATCGCCTTCTGACGAAACAATAGGTTTTCAAGCAGCTTGACCATTCTATCCCTCTCCCGCGGCATGCCCCAGATTGCCGCCCGCGGCCTTACGACCGTCTAAACATGCCACAGGTGGGTATACGAAACCCGATCAAGCCTCAGGTAGGTCAATATCGAGGATCGCCATGTTAAAGGCATAAGACACTTCGCCTTCTTCCTCGTCCTTGAACACAACGCCGATGAACTCTTCACCGATGCTCACTTCCGCCGAATCATCTTTGTTGGGACGCCCCTGAACGACAATCGTGTCGAGCCGGAAGAGCTTGCGAAAGTATGATTCCAACCGATTGATTTCCGATTTGTCCACGAGAAGTGCTCCGCATTCGATAAGTGAGTTATGGAAGTTAGTGACCCGTTTTGTAGCGGTTCGCCCCCACCGGCGCAAATCGCCCTGTTTCGCCAGCCCTCAGGGCCGAATTGAGCGATCGAAGCCCCAGCTTCCCCTGCGGCGGTTCGTCCGATTGCTGCGAGACCACAGCGTATGAAAGGATAAGAAACGCAAAAGGATGGGCTTCAGGCAGTGCCGGAAGAGACCCAAAATGCTCAATGAAGTGATCGGGAGGATCAGGATGGAGCATAGATACGCAACAAAATGGCTCGCTATAGCGGCTGCCCTGATCACGGTCGGAGCCTTGGCTGCGCTCGCCCGCGCGGCCGAACCCGAAATCGGGCTCTCAAATGCTTGGGTGCGGCCGACCCTGGGGGCGGGACGAACCACCGCTGCCTATGTCACCATCACAAATATGGGCACAAACGCGGACAGGTTGACCGCAATAGACGCACCTGGAGCTGGATCCGTTGAGTTCCACACCGCTGGCATGGACAATGGTGTCATGCGGATGCGCCGCTTGGAGGGTCTGGACATTCCTGCCGGTGAAACAGTGACAATGGCGCCTGGCGGATATCACATCATGATGATGGATGTCGAAGAGTCCATTCAGGTTGGATCCACGGTGCCTCTGACACTTACATTCGAGACATTCGGGAACGTAGCCATAGACGCCTCCGTCTCTATGACACCGCCATCCTCACCCGATGCCGCTCCAGTTGAGAATATGGGGGAAAGCATGGGTGACCACCAGGGCATGATGCATGGTGGCCACTGAGACGATCACTTACCGGGCTGTATAGCCCCCATCAACGACCATTTCGGATCCTGTCATAAAGGACGACTCCTCTGACGCCAGGAACAGGATCGCGTTTGCAATTTCCTTCGGAAAGCCCAACCGTCCTATGGGATGAAGCATGGTGAGGAGCTCAATCGCTTCATTGGCACTTCCCATGCGCCCAGCGATAACCCCCTCTTCTACCACATTGCGCACAAGCGGCGTGTCAATAAAGCCTGGGTGCACAGAGTTGACCCGGATGCCGTATCCCGCCTCAGCGCATTCAAGAGCAGCCACTTTCGTGAGCAGGCGTACGCCCCCTTTTGCAGCATTATAGTCAGCCGCATTGGATGTACCGACCAGGCCCATGATGGACGAGATGTTGATGATCGATCCGCCACCGGATTGCTTCATCGCGCGGATGCCGTGTTTGCACCCCAGAAAAACGCTATCCAGGTCGATCGCAATCGTGTTGCGCCATGCGTCGAGTTCGAGGTCTTCAATCAGCGCACCGGGAGGTGCAATGCCGGCATTGTTCACAAGAATATCCAGTTGACCAAAACTATCGACGGCATGGGCGGCGATTTTCTCCCACTCATTTTCACTGGTCACATTGTGCGCCATGAAGGTGGCCTTGCCGCCATTATTCTGAATGGCGTCTGCAACCGCTTCGCCAGCAGACACGTCAATATCCGTACAGACGACAGCCGCCCCCTCTTCCGCGAGCAATCCAGAAGCCGCGGCGCCAATGCCTTTTGCTGCCCCCGTAACAATCGCAACCTTCCCGTCTAGCCGTCCCATAGATCATCTCCCTGTTTTTGTTTGGTCATATAGTGGAAGAAGGAGCGCGTCCTTAACAAGGCCAAAAGCACTTTCGATTGGGCAGCCGCGCTGATATGACGACAGCAACAACCAATTTGGAGGGTACCAGGTATGGCCATCGCCCATATGATCACCTACGAAACAAGCTCCGTCGATACGGTAATCGCGCAAACGGTCGCGTACAAAGAACGAGAACTGGACCGCTCCCCACCTGACGGGTTCTTGGGTGTCCACATCTATGCGAAAAAAGAGTCAGACGCGGTTGTCTTTCTCACTGAATGGGAGAGCGTCGAACATTTCGCGGAAACGGCAGACCAGGCACCCTGGGAAGCCGCCCAGGACCTGAATGAGACTTTCTCAGATAAAGTGACCGCCACCACGTTTAAAATCATAAGCTGAGGCTCAATAGAGCGGCTGGTGCAAAAACATATTGCCAGCCTATGATGTCTCCATGACACGCCACGCATTTGCAGGCACGGACCACCCGCCTTCCTACTACGCAGCAACCGCCAAAGCGGCACCCGCCCTCAGCGCGCTTGATGCGGATATCACCTGCGACGTTTGTATTGTGGGCGCAGGCTATACCGGTCTCTCCGCTGCCATCCATCTTGCAGAACGCGGATATGACGTTGTCGTACTGGAGGCAGCCCAAGTCGGTTGGGGCGCCTCAGGGCGCAATGGCGGGCAGCTCGGCACGACACTCCGCAAAAGCCAGTCGGAACTAGAAGAAATGCTCGGCCGCGCTCATGGCCGCGCCTTATGGGACCTTGCGCAGGACTCAATTGCGACGGCAAAGGCCCTCATCAAACGGTTCGAGATTGATTGTGATCTCACGCCCGGCATCATGCACACCGCCTGGAAAAAGGGTGACATGTCCTGGCTGCGCGACGAAGCCGACCACATGGCGGAGCACTACGGGTATGACAAGCTCCATGTCATTGAGAAGAACGAAATCGGTGACATGGTTGCCACTGACCGTTATTGGGGCGGCGTTCTGGACGAGGAAGCCGCGCATCTCCACCCGCTCAATTATGCACTCGGGCTCGCCCGCGGGGCAATCAGCCTTGGTGCACGGATATTTGAACGAACGCGGGTCAACAGCATCTCGAATGAGTCTCCGGCGGCAGTAGCGACCGACAATGGAACGGTTACAGCTAAACAGGTGATCCTGGCATGCAATGGGTACCTGGGCGGGTTAGAGCGTAAGGTGAACGGCTACATCATGCCGATCAACAACTTCATCATCGCCACAGAGCCGCTCGGCGACGAAGGCGCAAAGGCCCTTATTCGCGATAACGTCGCCATCGCCGACTCGAAGTTTGTCATCGACTATTATCGGCTTTCAGCTGACGGTCGTTTGCTCTTTGGCGGCGGTGAGAACTATTCAAGCACCTTCCCCAAAGACATTGCGGCTTTTGTGAGCAAACCCATGCTGCGCGTCTTCCCTCAACTCAAAGATAAACGCATCGATTATGCATGGGGTGGAACGCTGGCCATCACTCTGAAACGCCTGCCGCAATTTGGGCGTGTTGGACCCAATCGCTTCTTTGGTCATGGCTATTCGGGCCAGGGCATCAATGTCGCGACGCTTGGCGGCAAACTGCTGGCAGAAGCTGTCGCCGCCGAGGCGGAGGGCAAAGGCTCGCCGGAGCGATTCAATCTGATGGCAGACATCAAAGCAACGAAGTTTCCGGGCGGCACGCTGCTGCGCTATCCAGGCCTGGTCGCAGGCATGCTGTTTTATGCCATGAAGGATCGACTGCCGTAGCAGACGATAGACACCCGACTAGATGCCTTCACCATCCTTGCCGTCTTCTTCGATGATCTGGTTCATCGCGCGAGAAGGCTCATCGCATCCCGCGCACCCGACAACCTTGGCAGGCACACCGGCAACAGTGCAATTCGCTGGCACGTCTGTCAGCACCACACTCCCGGCGCCTACGCGCGCGCAGTCCCCAATCGTGAGATTGCCCAGTACTTTACAATCAGCGCCGAGAAGAACACCGCGGCCAACTTTCGGATGACGATCACCGGCCTCTTTACCGGTCCCGCCTAGATTGACACCGTGAAGCATGGAGACATCGTCTCCAACGACGGCGGTCTCACCAATGACGACGCCGGTAGCATGGTCCATCATGATGGCCTTGCCGAACTTCGCGGCAGGATGAATATCGACGGCGAAGAGTTCAGAAACACGACTCTGAATGAAGAGCGCCATGGGCTTGCGACCTTGCGCCCACAACCAGTGCGCTATCCGGTGGGCTTGAAGACTATTGAAGCCCTTAAAGAACAAGAGCGGCTGAAGATAGGAGTCGCATGCCGGGTCACGATCGAACACAGCCACTGTGTCTGCACGGAACGCTTCTATGATCGCCGGGTCCGCCTCATAGGCATCCTCGAATACTTCGCGAAGCACCATCGCGCTCACTTCTGCATTCGCCAGTTTCCGCGCAAGGTGAAAGCTCAGCACTTCAGGCAGAGCATCGTGATTGAGAACCGTCGCAAAAATGAAACTCGCCAGCACCGGCTCGGCCGCTGCCATGTCGCGCGCTTCATTGCGCATGCGGTCCCAAACAGGATCCATAAGTTTTACGGTCTCGATGGGCTTGGACATCGGTCCTCCTCCTCGGGTTCTGAAGTACCCGGACAGCGTTTCCAGCGAGCCTAGCACATAGGCCTTGGAGACGGCGAGTTCAACAGTGTTTTCTCAGTTCTGCGCCATTATCCCGAGCTGCGGGTGACGAAAAGAGAACCAATTGCTAGGCTCCGCCCATTGCAATTCAGAACCGTTCAAATGTGAGTCGCTCAATGCCCCATATTCAAACCGCGAGGTTGAGAATTTATTATGAAATCAAAGGATCGGGCGACCCCGTTTTTTTCATAAGCGGCACCGGCGCTGACCTGCGGAACAAACCCAATTTTCTGGATGGTCCAGCCCCCTTGCAATTTGAAACACTCGCTTATGATCAGCGCGGCCTTGGCCAAACCGACAAGCCTGACCAACCTTACACGATGGCTGATTATGCAGACGATGCGGTCGCCCTGCTAGATGCACTCGGCTGGCAACAACCGAACGTCATTGGAGTGTCCTTTGGCGGCATGGTTGCCCAGGAACTAGCACTCAGACATCCAGACAGGATCAACCGTCTGGTTCTCGCCTGCACATCACCGGGCGGCGAAGGCGGCGCCTCTTATCCGCTTCACGACGTTCAAGACATGGACCGTGTCGAGCGGGCGAAATTCATGATCCCCATATCCGATACACGGCGCAATGCGGCATGGGCAGCTGCCAACCCAAAAGAATATGACTTCTTTGTCGAGTATGCCTCAACCGATTCTTATGCAGGAGAGCCAGGTCGCGCCATGGGCGCTACGCGCCAATTGGAAGCGCGCAAAAATCATGACACATGGGACCGTTTGCCGGGCATCAAACACCCCACGCTCATATGTGGTGGCGTCTATGACGGCATTGCGCTGCCAGCAACGCAGGAAAAACTGGCCGCGCAAATTCCAAATGCTGCGCTTGCCATGTTTGACGGCGGCCACCTCTTCATGATCCAGGACAAAACGGCTGTGCCCGCAATGCTGGACTTTCTGAACGCCGACAAGAGCTAGGAAAACCCATGGGCCGAAAAATTCTCTTCATCACAACAGACCAGATGCGGTTCGATTCACTTGGCTGCAATGGTGGCAAAGTCGCGCGCACGCCAACCATCGACGCACTCGCCCGCGACGGCATCAACTATACCCGCGCCCATGCTCAAAGCGTCGTCTGCATGCCCGCCCGCTCCACCATGCTGACCGGGCAATATGTAAGCACTCATGGTGTCTGGATGAATGGGGTTCCCCTTCCAGAAGACGCACCAAGCGTTGCCGCCTATTTGCAGGAAAAAGCAGGCTACAAAACCGCCCTCATCGGCAAGGCGCATTTTGAACCCTTTCTCGACCCTGAGCTCAAATTCTATGAAAACCGCATGGCGCGCATTGATGAAAATGGCCCTCATCGCGGTTTCGACCATATGGAACTCTCGAGCCACACCCCCCTCATCCTCCATTACAACAAATGGATGAGAGAGAATGCGAAGGACGAGATTGGCGGCTTCTATCAAAACCTAACCGCTGACTTTGAGGTGAACGCAGCAGGCGGCGGAGATACTGGTGCCTGTCAGGTCCACAAAAATCCCGTAGCAAGGGAGCATTATCACACAGATTGGGTAGCTGACCGCACAATCGCCTGGCTCGAGAGCCTGGAAGAAGATTCAGACTGGTTTTGCTGGATGAGCTTTCCTGATCCCCACCACCCGTGGGATCCGCCAGAAAGCGAGATCCACCGCGTCAACTGGCGCGACGTCGATTTGCCCGACGCCTATCCGACCAGCCCGGCCGCGAACCGGAAGATACTTGAAGGAAAACCAAAACATTGGATGTGGTACTGGACCGGTGATCGTACGATCAACATTGAAGCACCGCCCGCCTTCATCCCCAAAGACATGACGCCGGACCAGGTGCGTGAGGTCAATACCATGACCCACATCGAAAACGAACTGATCGACGAAGCCTGCGCAAAGGTGTTCCAGCGGGTCAAAGAGCTTGGGTGGGAAGAAGACACGGACATTATCTTCACCACCGACCATGGGGAGTTTCAGGGCGACTACGGTCTCCTGTTTAAAGGCCCCTACCATGTCGAAAGCCTGATGAAGCTTCCCTTCATCTGGCGCCCCGCACCAAATGCAAAGGCGACGCCCACAACAGTTTCCGCACCCGTTGGGCAGGTCGACCTCGCCCCAACCTTCTGTGAGATCGCAGGTATTACTGTCCCAGACTGGATGCAGGGACAGGCCCTCCCCCGGGATGAGGCGGTCGCTGCATCGCAGAAACGAAAGCATGTCTATACGGAGTGGGACTCTGTTTACACAGACGGCACAGAAGTGAGCCTCCGCACGCTCTACAAAGACGGCTACATTATCACCGCCTACAACAAATCGAACATCTATGACGGCACCGAAGGTGAGCTGTACAATTTGGCAGACGACCCCAATCAGTGGATCAATCTTTGGGATGACCCTGCCGCCGCGGCACTGAAAAAGGATTTGTTATCGGCGCTCTCCGACGCCCATCCCCCTGCCCGCGAGCCAAGGCTCGACTGGGTTGCTATCGTTTAAGGAAAGATTGAATGCCCTCACCAGCAGACAAAATGATCGCCCGCAAAGAAGGCGCTATTGGATGGATGATCTTTAACAATCCGGAGAAGCACAATTCCGTCAGCCTGGACATGTGGCAGGCCGTGCCGGACATCCTGGATGAGTTTGAGGCAGACCCGGACATTCTTTCCATCGTGCTCACGGGAGCTGGCGAAAAAGCCTTTGTAGCAGGTGCCGACATCTCACAGTTTGAGCAGGCACGCTCAAACCCTGAGAGCGTTCAGAATTACGAAGACACCTCAACAGTGGCTTTCGAGCGGATCGCGAGTTCCTCCAGACCCACCATTGCGATGATTGATGGCTACTGTATTGGCGGGGGGCTAGGGATCGCGCTTGCCTGCGATCTGCGCTTTGCCGCGAAAGGCTCCACATTTGGCATTCCCGCTGGCAAGCTTGGCCTCGCCTACCCTCTCGTCTCGACCAAGCGGCTTGTGGATGTTGTCGGACCATCTTCCGCCAAAGAAATCTTCTTCACCGCACGCCGCTTCGATCATGACGAAGCCCTGCAAATGGGATTGATCAATCGCGTCCTCGACAAAGGTGAATTGGAAACATTCACCCGGGCGACCTGTGAGCAAATCGATGACAATGCGCCACTCACTGTTCGCAATGAAAAGAAAATCATTGATGAACTTGTGCGCGAAGCAGACAGCTTCGATGCCAAAGCCTGCCTTCGATTGATCGCAGAATGCTTTGGCAGCGACGACTATGCAGAAGGCCGTGCCGCCTTCATGGAAAAAAGAAAACCGGCCTTCAAAGGCAAATAGGAAAGAGAACTCATGGGAGACCGTCTAACAGACAAAGTTGCCATCATCACTGGCGGCACCAGCGGCATCGGCCGCGGCACTGTCGATCTGTTTTTGGCCGAAGGGGCTAAGGTGGTCGTCGGCGATGTGCAGGAACATCGGGGCGAAGAAATGTCTCTGACCCTCGGAGACGATTTCTCCTACTGTCAGACTGACGTCTCACAGGAAGCCGATGTCAAAAATCTCGTCGACCACACAGTCAAAAAGTTTGGCCGCGTGGACTGCATCTTCAACAATGCAGGTTTTGGGGGTGTCGGAGGACAGCTGGATGAGATCGACATGGATGGCTTCGACATATCCGTCGGCGTGCTCCTGAAAGGCGTCTTTCTCGGCTACAAATACGCCGTGCCGGTGATGAAAAAGCAGAGCTCTGGGTCCATCATCTCAACCGCAAGCGTCGCAGGACTTCAGGCAGGCTTTGGACCCCAGGTCTATTCCGCCTGCAAAGCCGCTGTTGCGCACCTTGCGAAAACCGCAGCGCTTGAGCTCGGTGAATTTAACATCCGCTCCAATGCCATTTGTCCAGGCGGCATCGCAACGCCCATTTTCGCAAACGCGCTGGAACTGGGCCCCAATGCCGCGGATGAATTTGCAGAATTCATGAAACCGCGCCTTGCCAAGCTGCAGCCGGTCGCTCGCTCAGGTGTGCCCAATGACATTGCGGAGATGGCCCTCTTCCTGGCGTCTGACACCTCCACCTTCGTGACGGGCCAGATCATCGCCGTCGATGGTGGCCTCACCGCAGGACGCATGCGCGGCCTGTCAGACGCCATCAATTTCGAAGAAACCATCGACGAATTTCTATCGACCCACCAGTCTGGCTAGAGCGTTTTCAAGAAAAGTTGCAGACTTTTATGGTTCGAAAACGCGACAAAATAGGGGATTAGAGCGTTTTCAGGAAAAGTTGCAGACTTTTATGGTTCGAAAACGCGACAAAAAATAGGGAACTAGAGCGTTTCTCGCGATTCCGTTTAGATGGGAAACGCTCTAGTACCGGAACTCATCGCCACCACGGCCGAGCACAGGCACTGCGCCATCGGGACAACTTCCCCCGGTGGCGTATTTATCTGCAACCTCCCGCGCCATCTCATTGGCGTTGGCGTTTGCCAGTGCGTCAATATAGCCAACATGGCAGCTCTCACCGCTACGGAACCGCGAAACAACCAGCACCTGTCCATTTGAATAAGACCCGTCTTCACTCATCTGCTGATAGGTGTAGCGGACGATGGTCGCAAAGGGTTCGGCACCTGCTCGGTTCGGAGACCGCCACTCAAGTTTGGGACCCAGATTGTTGAATGGGGGAATTGTCTGCCCAATGGGACGAACACCCACTGGCACAAAAACATCAACCGGCTCTTCCGGCTCAGCCTCTGGCTCCTCTGTAACAGTTTCGAGTTCCTCTAAGACAGGCTCCGCAGGCTCTTCAACCTCTGCGGGTTCATCTTCGATGATCAGCGATTCGCCAGGCTTTCTGTAGGCGAGATAAAGGCGCAAGTCCCCTTCCGTCGCGTAGACGTCATAGCCATGCTGTCCGTCGCACTTGACTTGGACAAATCCAATTTCGGACTCCTCTTCGATCAGCGCGCACTTGCCCAAATCAAGGTCCGAATAGGTACTTGTATAGGGACTCGCAGACACACCACTCGCCCAGAGGATTGCAGATACACCGCTCGCAATACTGACCAAGCCTGCTCTCATTCTATCCCTCCACAACCAACTGGTTCTTCACCCGCGCCACACGATGGCGCAGGTCGAATTGCATCGCTTCCTTGCCCCCAACTTCCTCAAGCAATGTGTCCACACTTTGGCGATCAGCGCCCTGCAAAGGCTGGTAGAAATCCAGCACGCGCTGCAGCATCCACTGCTCAAAGGTGAACATGCCCCGCTCGCCGGTCACGGGCGAACCGTCAGCCTCTTTCAGCACAAAACGCTGTTTGCCGATGGCGCGAGGGATCTCCACGCCAGGGTTCTCATCAATCCAATCCGCGAAGGACGAGACCATGTGATGCAGCGGCGGAAACTGCTCTTCAAAGATGCGCCTCAGCACTGGATAGAGCGTTTCGGGAACCTCGTCGTCTGGCAAAAACGCGCCAGACTTAGGCTCTGAGTCCATCATTCGTTCAACCCATTTTGCCACATGCGGCGCAATCCGCTTCATGATTTCGCCCGACGCAGGGTCGCGATATTGATGCGCATAGAGCGGACCAATCATGCCAAAATCGCCAATGCTCGGGCGGGTTCCGAGAAGATAGGGGTAAACAGAAAAATGCGCGTCGAGGTCCCGGAGCAATTGCTCATAGGACGCTTCCACAGCTTTTTCCGTCTCTGGGGTCACACCAAGAATGGGAAGCGAGCCTTTAAAGGGTTTGCAGGTTTCTTTCCCCACCTCAATCTGTTCTGCTTCGCTCAGCTCAGGCTGCGAAACCTTGCCAAACTCCAGATACATAGCTTCCGCATTATAGTTCCACCGATAATGCATGGCGGGGATCTTCATCCACTCATCGCCATACAGTTCGAACAGACGCGCGATGGTTCCTTGGCGCGGCGTCGCGGGATAGACAGTCGGGTCAGGAAACCGACCTTCAAGAAAATCGATAATGTCGCTGGTGTCCTGAACGGCGATATCATCCGGCGAAATCAGAACCGGCATCATGGCAACCCCCGTCCGCGGTAGAATAACATTCAGGTAAACATCGCGATCCGCCTTGATTTCTTCATACGGGATATCCTTAAACCGCAGATAGGATCTAACCTTGCCTGTGAAGTATGAAATCTCTGCGCCCAGCAACTTATATGTGTCTGTCATGCCCATCCCGATGGTTCAAATTGATTATGGCATGCATCATGCCGTTTTGGGTCAACTTAGCCTTTGTTTTTAATTCCACCAAGCGGTTCAACTTATTATCAATACCGATTGGCCTAGCCTGCGATGCCACGACAGACAGCGGATAAGACGTGACGACAAAAGTCAAAATTGATCGCCGACGAAGACGCCGCGTCGCCGCTGCCATATCAGGGCGGATTGTCTATCCGGGTGTTGACGCTGAATGCTGGATCAACCAGATATCAGCAACAAGCGCCTTGGTTGAAGTTGTACCCCTCCCCGCGCTTGAGACACCTGTCGCACTTGACGTGCCCGGCATTGGCTTCTCCAGAGGCATTACAGTCAGGCACACTGGCCGTTATGTTTGTATCCGACTCGACCCATCCCTTCGCAAAGAACAAGAAATGGATGACCGACTATGTGATCTCATGAAGAGCCAATCGAACACCACCCAAGACAGCTGATTCCACCCGCGACACTGGGTGACCGCCCCGCTACACTCCCTGAAAAACACCTATAGGGAGAGACTCATGAAACTTGACGGCGCCGTAGCCATCGTCAGTGGATCAGCAGCGGGCCTCGGGGCAGCAACAGCCATCCGCCTTGCAAAGTCCGGATCAAAAGTCGCAATCAACTACACAAAGTCAGAAGACGAAGCCAAAGCAGTCGTCGCTGAGATTGAAGCGACCGGTGGCAAAGCAATCCTCGCTCAGGGCGATGTGTCAGACGATGCTGCCTGCAAAAAGATTGTCCAGACGACAATCGACAAATGGGGTCGGGTCGACATTCTGGTCAACAATGCCGGCACCACTCAGTTCGCTGACCATGACGACCTCGATGCCCTTCAGGCAGAGGATTTCCACCGCATCTATGGCGTAAACGTCATCGGGGCCTATCAGATGATCCGTGCGTGTCAGCCTTACATGAAGAGCCAGGGTGAAGGCTCCGTGGTCAATGTATCGTCCATCGCAGGTGTAACCGGCGTCGGCTCGTCAGTTGCCTATGCGGCTTCCAAAGGCGCCATGAACACAATGACTCTCTCGCTCGCGCGGGCCCTCGCGCCTGAAATCCGGGTAAACGCAGTTTGCCCCGGCTTTATCGGCACCCGCTGGTTCCGCGACAAATTCGGCGAAGCAACCTTTCAGAAGATCGTCAAAAATCAGGAAAATACAATGCCACTTAAAAGGGCGGGGACACCTGAAGACATTGCGGCAACGGTTTGCTTCTTCGCTGGTGAAGGGTCTGACCATATTACCGGCGAGACACTCATCACCGACGCAGGCATGCATTTGAGTTTTGCACCACTCACCGCGCGCTAGGATACATCGGCAGAAGGCTTGGCGCTCAGGCCTTCTGCAAAAACGCGAGCACAGCCTGTTTATAGGTTGGGTCGCCCACGGTTCGCATGTGATCGCGCCGGGGGATCGTCACAGCCTCACCTTTCGGAATGGGCTCAGCAAGCCTCTCCGCCGACCCGGCAATCTCGTCACGATCTCCAGCAACCACCAGGACTGGAACCTCCACCCGCGCCAGGTCGGCATCCGTGAGCTTATCGCGAGGCACCTGATAGCAGGCAGCGAGCGCCTCTCTGTCCTGCCCATTTTTATCCGCAAACGCCCGAAAGGCGCGGCCCACCGGGGTCTTTGCGTCATGCAGACTGTCTGCCAAAAGCGCCTCAACAACCGGTTCGATCTGGCCGGAAGGAGCAAAGAGCCGGTCGCCAACGCCTGCTAAAACAACCGAGCGACAGCGGTCTGGATGGTCCATTGCAAACCGTAAACTCAGCATGGCACCAAGCGAGTAGCCCATAATGTCCGCCTGGGCGATCCTCAGATGATCCAGGAGCGCCAGAATGTCAGCGGCCATGAGCCCCCGATCATAATCCAATGCATCGTACAAATCATCGCTGCCCCCATGCCCTCTAAGATCAAACATCACGACTTGCCGCCCCGCATTCACCAACGCGTCGGCCCATCCAGGCTCTATCCAGTTGACCGCGTGGGTCGAGGCAAAACCGTGCACCAGCACGATAGGATCGCCTGCGCCGTCAACACGGAAAGCCAGCTTCACACCGCCTGATTGAAAATAGTCCACGAATCCCTCCGCTACGCCTGACACCTAGAGCACGCTCGCGAAGAGTGTATAGTATGACGCTCACTCAGACGGGGACAAAAATGACCGATGCTGTCGCTCTAAAACGCCAAGCCTGTGACGCGATTGACGCGATGAGCGATGAGCTCATTTCGATCTCGCATGAAATCCATGCAAACCCTGAGTTAGCTTTCCATGAGTATAAAGCCGCGGCACTTCTCTCCGACCGCGTAGAGAAGGAAGGCCTAGCTGTGACACGTGAGGCATACGGCCTCGAAACAGCTTTTGCCACTGAGTTCGGCGACAAGGGCCCCACAGTCGGCATTCTGTCTGAATATGACGCCCTGCCGGGCATCGGACATTCCTGTGGCCACAATATCATTGCCACAACAGGTCTGGGGGCAAGCCTTGCGCTGGCAAAACTCAACAGTGCCTTGCCCGGACATGTCCGCTATCTCGGCACACCCGCTGAAGAGCAAGGTGGCGGCAAAGAGCTGATGGCTCAGGAAGGCGCCTTTGACGGTCTTGATGCCGCAATGATGGTGCACCCTGCAGGGGTGGACCTTGCGACCATGCCCTGCATCTGCGTCTCAGAAGTCGAAGTAATTTACACCGGCAAAAGCGCCCATGCCTCAGCCATGCCCCATGCGGGACTGAATGCGCTCGATGCGCTGGTGACAGCCTATCAATCCATCGCGCAGCTGAGACAACACATTAAACCGACAGAGCGTATCCACGGCATCATTAATGAGGGCGGCGTCGCCCCCAATATTGTACCCGACCGTGCAAGCGGCGTTTTCTATGTCCGCGCGGCAGAGGCAATCTCGCTTGCAGCATTGAAGGCCCGTGTCCAAGCCTGTTTCGAGGCAGGAGCTCTGGCAACCAGCTGTAAAGCGGACATCAGGTGGGCGAAGGCTGACTATCTGGACATGAAAACCAGTTGGCCGATTGCGGAAGCCTATGAGGCAAATGCCCGCTCCCTGGGGCGCGACTTTTTCCCGCTCGATAAAATGCCTTCTGGATCGGCGGGCAGCACGGATATGGGCAATGTGAGCCACCGCGTGCCATCAATCCACCCAATGATCGCCTCAGCGCCACCAAGTGTCGTCATTCACAATCCCGAATTCGCCCGTTGGGCAGGCGGCGAGATGGGCGACAAAGCCTGCATCGACGGCGCCAAATCCCTGGCGATGACGGCAATTGATTTCATGACAGATCCGGCCATGCAGCAGGCAGCCAAAGCTGGCTTCGCCGAAACAGCTGAAAATTCAGCGCGCTCCGTCGGCGCAGCCTTTAATCCTGAAGGGTCGATTGCCCTTGGCGGATGTGGCTGCTGCTAGTCTGTAGCCGCCGCCGCTTCTGCGGTCTTTGCGCGCTCTTCAAGCTGCCGCCGGACGTCTTCCTGCATGTCTTTATCGAGCGGGAAGCCCCACATAATCGCGGCCACCCCGAAATTACAGATCATCGGCGTCGCAACAAAAACGATTGAAAGTCCGCGAATAGCAGCTTCGGTGTTTTCTGCACCTGGTACAAAGCCGATAAGGCTCAGGGTCCAGAAGACAACACCAACCGCAATCGCCCCACCCGTTTTGGACGTCAGCGTCATCAGCGCATAGAACAATCCGGTACGGCGGTGGCCCGTCTCAAGCTCATCAATGTCGGCCACATCGGCCAGAATAGAGCGATAAAGGATCGTCACACTGCCAACATTGACACCAAGAAAAGTGAATACTGCTGCAGCGGCATAAAAGTTTCCAGGCGGAATAAGAAAGAGTGTCGGCACCATGAGCGCATTAAACAGCGCCGCCGCAACAAGCGCCTGATGCTTCCCAAGCCGGTAGCTGAGTTTGACCACCACCGGAACAAAGCCAAGCCCGGCGAAGAAATAGATCAGCAATAAGACACTCGGAACGCCGATCTGCAGCACATAGGTCGCCTGAAACAGAAACATGGAGCCGAGCGCTGCACCAGAGAAACCACTCAAAAAATCAGATGCAATTACCCGCTGAAGCGGTCGGTTATTCAACAATGGACGGACGGCTTCACGAAGTGGAAGCTCTTGTTTCTGCGACAGCTCACCGAACTCCGGCACCTTCCAGACAGCAATCGCAACTGTGATAGGGAGGAGCACAATAATGAACCAGCCCATCGCCGCAACGCGGTCGGCTTCGACGTTTGCACCGCCCAACTGTTCAATCGCAACGGGGATCAGCAAGACCACAGGGACGCCCAGAATCACGAAGCCCTCTCGAAACCCCATGATCCGGGACCGCTGATCATAGTCTTCATGTAGCTCCGCCCCCCATGCCATATGATTGAGGCTGGCCATGGTAAAGCCGATATAGAGGATGAACATCCATGCAAAAAGATAGAGGCTGCTCGACGGTGCACTCGGCATAAACAGCATCCATGCCGAGAGAAGAACGATCGGGACAGACGCTGCGATCCAATGCCTCCTGCGCCCCCACCGAGAAGGAAAGCGGTCGGAAATCACGCCCATCATAGGATCAGTTACCACATCCCACAGACGGGCGATCATGAAAACAGTGCCAACGGCAGCAAGCCCTAATCCCATCTGCTCCGCATAGAACTGAGGTAGATAAACAGAGATAGGCAGACCCATGGCAGCCATGGGTACGGCGGGTCCGGCGAAGGCGGCCAGTTGCCACGTCGGTATCCTGTCTTGTGCCATGTAAGAGCGTTCCTCCACTAAAAACAGTAAGATAGATAGGGGTTTGTAGCCGTGTGACTAGAGCCAGCCTGTAAGAAAATCGATCACGGTGCCTTTAAAAGCGCCGTTGGTCAGGAGGTACATGTGATCAGCCCCGGGAATGAGTTCACCTTTGGCACCGGGTATCGCCTCCGCTAAAGCAATAGGATCCCCTGCAAGATCGTCTCTCTGCCCAGCCACGACTAAGGTCTTCGCCCGCACCGCAAATAGATCATCCGCCGTAGGCGACGTCCTGTCTGCCCCCGCACACGCCGCGAGCGCTTTCAAGTCCTGCCCGAGCTGGTCCGCATAGAGTCGAAACCCTTTCGCAGTTGGATCAGAAATCTCGTCTGCAGAGGCTGCATCGAAAATATTCTCGGTAAAACGCGGCGCCCGATTTGGTTCCAGCATGGCGCCGCCAATGCCCGCAAGCACAAGATGGTCGATCCTCTTGCCCTCCTGCAAGGCAAGTTGAAGCGCCAATCCCGCCCCCATCGAAAACCCGAAAACATCGATTTTGTCGATACCCAGATGATCGAGAAGTGCACGAACATCGCCCAATAGGAGAACAGTCGTGTAGTCTTCGGGCAAATGACTGGCGGTGCTCTCACCATGCCCGCGCCAGTCCATGGCGATCACACGACGGCCCGTTTTTTCAAGAGTTCCGTACCAGCCCGTGCGAGACCAATTGTCGGTCCGAGTTGAAGCAAACCCATGAAGTAGCAAAATAGGGGCGCCCTCGCCCACATCATCATAGGCAATGTCGATACCGCTATTCGAGAAAACTGTCATTCGTTTCCCCTAGTTTCCGCCAGCACCAGAAGGCTGAGGACCGGAGGATTGAGCGTCAGACGGTTCTCCAGTCACGTCAATTATTGCTGCAGCTGCAGCATCAATTGCCCGCTGTTCCAGAACCTTCCTGTTCGCCACTTGTGTTTTCTCATCCAATGGGAAACGCCAGATGATGACGGCGACAGCGAAACTCACGATGACCGCAGGCACGACATAGATAAAACGAAGTTGGTCGAGAACTTCTTGGGAGTTCTCTCCCTTGGCAACAAAGCCCGCCTGGTCCAAAAGAAAGAACCCGATGAATATCGCAAATGCCGCACCAATCTTGTTGGTACTTGTCAGCAGCGAATAGAAAAGTCCTGTCCGCTGAAGGCCTGAGTCAACGGAGTCATGATCTGCAACATCCGCCATAATTGACCGGTAAAGAAATGGCCCCGCCGCCATGTTGAATCCGAAGACGATCCAAGAAATAAGCGCAATCAGCGCATTGCCCTCTGGAATAAAGAAGATCAGCGGAATGGTGACACCGCTAAAAATTGCCGAGTAGGCCGTAGCCTTATGTTTCCCAACCCTCTCCGACAGTTTGATCCAAATTGGAATGCAAAAGACACCGGCGAGAAAATATGCAAGCAGCAAAATGCCAGACAGAGCTGCGAGCTTCAGCGTGTCCTCAACGAGGAAGATGAAGAGGCTTGCCACGAGGCCGCCGCCAATGCCGCCCAGCAGATCGCATATCAACACAATCCGCAAAGGACGATTGCGGCTCAACACGCGAATAGTTTCGGCGATCGGCACATGCTCTGGGCGCGGCGTTTCTCTTTCACCAACAAACTTCGTCGCGATAAACACCATGATGGGCAGCAAAATGATCACGAACCATCCCATCGCCGCCACGCGAGCATGATCAAGATCTTCCGGCTGCATCTGTTCAATTACAATTGGCAGGCTGAGAACCGCGACCATGCCAAGGATGAGCGCAATCTCGCGTGCGCCTTGCACTCGCGACCGTTCATTATAAGACGGGGTCAACTCAGCACCCCAGGACATGTGCGAAATGGTGAGAAGAGTCCAGCCGATGTAAAGCACGACCATCCAGCCAAGCAGGTAGGCAGCGCCGACGACCTCAAAGGGTGGAATGAAGATCATATAGACTGAAACCATGACGATCGGAACGGACGCAACGATCCAATGTCGTCGTCGCCCCCACTTGGATTCAAAGCGGTCTGACAACACACCTAACACAGGGTCCGTAAAAACATCCCAAAACCGAATGAGCAAAAACAGAACACCGATAAAGGTCAGTTCAAGACCTGTAATCTTTGCGTAAAATGGCGGTATGTGAACGGCAAGCGGAAGTCCGAGTGCCGCAATGGGAGCTGCCGGAAGGGCAAACGCAAATAACGTTGACCTTTTGAGCGCATCGCCGCGCTGGGTGGCTTCTTCTGCCATCCAGTCTCCTCCCTATATTTTGTGACCGGCTCTTTTGGCCGACTGAATATCTTTAACTTAACTATATGCGCAACCGGCCGCCTGGCGCCAGCAAATGCGGCCGACACTCTCGTGATCCCAGGTGAGCCAAGCCGCTCGCTCGCAGACCACACCAAAAGACTGGAATTTGCCCCTTCCTGAGGCTAGGGTACAGCCAAATTTGGCACCGGCGGAATCGCACCGCCGCAACAGAGTGGATCTCATGGCGAGCGGCACAAATATCCCTAAATTTCGTAATGATACAGGCGTAGGCGAAATCCACATTGGCGCCAAAGAGTTCAAATGTGTGGGCGCCACGCCGCCAAACGATCATCCCCATGTTTTCCTCGACATGGGGGAAGAATCAGAAATTATCTGCCCGTACTGCTCAACACTCTATAAGCACGATCCGTCACTAAAGACCGACGAGGCTTCACCCGCAGAGGCCGCCTGGAAGGAAGCCTCCTGACTCGGGCAAGCACTCCCGCACTGGGCTGAACGAACACAATCCGGGAGAACGAAGCCATGCCTGTGAAGCTCTATGCGTTCACATGCGGTTATCTCACCCTCCCTGCGACCTTCATCCTGAAGGGTAATAAGGGTCGAATTACACTCCCGATCCCCTCCTATCTGATTGTGCATCCCAAGGGCAAAGTCCTCTTCGATAGCGGACTCCACATTCAAACGCAGACTGATCCGTTGGGATACGCTGGCGAAGAATCTCTCAAGTTTTCTGAGTTCCACTTTCTCCCTGGCGAAGAAATCTCATCGCGCTTGTCGTCGATGCACATTGATGCGAGTGAGATAACGCACTTGGTCAATTCTCACCTGCACTATGACCATGCCGGTGGAAACGCCCAGATACCCAATGCGGACCTTGTGGTGCAACGCATCGAATGGGACCATGCAATGGCCCTGCCCGACACTGACCTTGCCTATCTCAAAAAGGACTTTGATATCGGCCTGCGTCGGCAACTCATCACTGGTGAGCATGACGTGTTTGGAGATGGAACTGTGGTGTGCCTTCCAACCTACGGACATACGCCCGGACATCAGTCCCTCCGAGTGAGAACGCGAAACAAGGAATACATCCTCTGCGGAGATGCTTGCTATCTAAAGGAGTCGCTGGAGAAGCTGCGTCTACCAGGCATCGCCCATGACAAAGAAGCAATGCTGGCGGTGTTCCAACGACTCCGTGAAATGCAGTCACGGGGCGCAACCATCATGTATGGTCACGATCCGGCGTTCTGGAAGTCTGTGCCGCAGGGTCCTGTGGCCCTGGCCTAGTACACCAATACGAACTCTCACCTAATTGAGACCAAACACCCGTCGAGCGTTGCCGCTGAGAAAGAGTTCCCTGCCTTCGTCTGACAACTCGAGCGCATCCAGATGTTTGAGACAGCGACTTGGCGACAGCATCGGCCAGTTGGTACCGAACATCACCCGGGACTGCCCCGGTCCCTTCATGAACTTCACAAAGTCTTCTGGCAGTCGGTGCACCACATAAGCTGAAGTATCTGCATACAGGTTTGGGTATTTGAGACTGAGAGAGACCAGCTCATCAATCCACGGAAAACCAACATGCCCACCGACAACCTTCAGGTCAGGGAAGTCGAGAAGCACATCGTCCAGGTAAGGAATAAGACGACCGGGTTCTGATCGACAAAGCGGTCCTGTATGACCGATCTGCGTACAGAACGGTACACCAGCCTCAACGCAAGCGACATAGATTGGATAAAAACGCCGATCATTTGGCGGCAGGTCCAGCAGCCACGGGACCAGCCGCACGCCGACAAAGCGGTCCCCGTCAACCCAGCGGCGGATCTCTCGAACAGCTTCAACCGGGTTATTGATGTCAACAGTCGCCAAACCGCGAAACCGGTCAGGCGCCGCATCAATTGACTGGGCGACTTCCTCATTGCTGATCAAAGACCCTTCCGGCCCCTGCCAGGCGGATAGGAACATAATATCTACGTCCGCCGCATCCATAGCAGCAACAGTTCCTGCAACATCTGGAATCGACCGATCACCAGGCCGCCCCGTCCAACGCAGCAGCGTTTCCATCCAAGGCCGGTCCGCCATGCGCTGCGTTGTTATCTGAGACCAAACATCTATCGCACCCACACGCTTTCTCCTTTTGCTTCACTAGTGAAGTTAATATAGGAAAGTTGGGTGATCCTGACAAGCGGTTTATGGTGGCGGCATGTCAGCACACAAAAAACGACTCTATTTCCTGCTGCAGATCGCAGCTCACCGGATAAAAACCGAAGCAGACAGCGTATTGATGGATGCCGCCGGCCTCACCACCGCACAGGTCGCAGTCCTTAACCTCATCGCATCGTCTAAGGAGATGAGACAAAGAGATCTCGCTCGGCGTCTGAAACAAAACGAGTCAGCCATCACAGCCATGATAACGCGACTGATGAAAGCAGACCTTGTCGCGCGTCGTCGCAGCGAAACAGACGGGCGCACCTGGTTGCTGGAACTTACAGACAATGGCAAGAAGACGCTTAAACGCGCCGAAAGGCCGTTCGAAACCATAAATGCTCGTCTGGACGAAACGTTGGGCAAAAATGGCGCTGCCATGCTGGCAAAGCAACTCGATGCAATCGCAGATGAGTTTTCAAACAGCGATTGACCCCAGACCGCCCTTCCCGCTTCAAAACAAATAGGTTGAGTATGTCCACGGCTGCCCCAGCGCCACAAGAACACAATGAAGACACGACCAAATACTTGAGCAAAGCAAAGCTCTACATATTGGCGGTTGCGAGCGCAGTTGTGACCGCCAACGCTTATTACATTCACCCAATCATCGCCCGTGTCGCAGAAGACTTCAGTGTGAGCGCGGCCATGATTGGCGCAGTCCCTGCGCTTAACCAGATTGCTCTGGCGCTCGGCATTCTGCTTCTGTTGCCACTTGGTGATCGGGTGAGCAATAGACGGCTCACCTCAATCTTTGTCGCCGGACAGTTCTGCGGCATCCTCGCCATGGCACTGGTGCAGGATTTCCAGCTGTTCATCGCTGGCTCAACGATCCTCGGGTTTTTCACCATCGCGCCCTACCTGCTTCCAGCCTATGTCTCGAAGCGCATCAACCCATCAGAGCTCGGCCATGCCACCGGCATACTGACCGCAGGTATTATCGGCGGCATCCTGCTGGCGCGGGCGGGCGCAGGGTTTCTGGGGGAGAATTTTGGCTGGCGCACAGTATATTTTGTCGCTGCGACCCTGATGTTGATCGTTTCCATCGCTCTCCCCCTCATCATGGAAGAACGCGAACATCAAACATCCGCACGCCAATCCTACGGGAAATTGATTTTTTCCATCCTCCCAATCATCAAAACGCATCCCGACATCATTCGCGCGGGCACGATACAGGCGTTGAGCTTCGGCATTTTCCTTGCTGTCTGGTTGGGACTGGGACTTCATCTGACCAGCCCCGAAATGGGGTATGGCGTTGATACGGTTGGGTATCTCGCAGCGATATCCGCACTCAACTTGTTGACAACGCCGCGCATGGGCGCATGGGCCGACAAAATCGGTGCCTACAAAGCCCGGACCATCCTTGCCGCCATACAGTTGCTAGGCGTCGCCTCGCTGTTCATTTTCGGCAACAACCTTTGGCTTCTTATGATCCCTCTCATCACAATGAATTTGGTCGGTCCCGTCATCGACATCACCGGGCGAATGACATTTCTCAACCTGGACGCCACCGTCAGAACGCGATTGATGACAGTCTATATCTTCCTAATGTTCCTGGGCGGTGGCATGGCGAGCTGGGCAGGCACCGTCGCCTATGACTGGGCGGGCTGGACCGGCAACGTCACTTTCGCATTCATCATGTCTGTCCTCGTCCTCACCCTATCTGCGTGGAGCTACAGAAAGACTGAGGGACGGATCGAATAACTATGCCGAATGTGGACAAGCGCCCTTATTGCCCACCCACCCAAATCGGAGAAGACCACGCCATCTCTGTGCTCGTACTTGGTAGATCGTCAGGTGGGGTTTCAGCCAACCGCAGCGCATCGTAGGTGGACCAACGACAGGTCGGGTTCTGAATAACACGGGCGTAGTAAAACGCGCGCTGACCCGCATCATAATCTGGATCCTTCCATACTGCTTGCAAAAGCTGCGCGCCCTTGTCCTCTTCGAAAGCACAATTGGTAAGATCGACAGAAGCCGTGGTCGCGGGGCACCGTCCAGTCTCTGGGTCGATTGTGCGACCGTCGCCGCAAGCCACGTCGAGCACTATTTCTTTGACACTTCCGTCTTCCACCCAGCCTTTAATGATCTGCACACGATCCAAGGGTGCGTTTAGAGGGTCCTGCAAGGCCTGCACGTAAAAGGCTGGCGTCTCATCGTCACTCGGCCGCAACATGCCGCCCATCGGCACGCCCTGCTGGTAAGCAATTTCAATCGGGTTATCTGCTGTCATAAGGCTATCTTCATAGGATGGGCCACCGAAGAACCGCAGACGTATGCGTGTGCCACTGGTGGCATAGACTTCCTTGCGTTCCATGGCGTCAAACAGGGCGTCCCGCGTATTCTCAGGCGCCCAAACCACAGCAAGCCCACCAGGGTTTTGGAAGGTCGCCCCACGACCGCCCCGCATACCACGAAGGCGCAGGTTCGCATTCCCGGTAAACAATCCTGCAGCACCGCGAAAATCATACTCTTCGGCATTGCCGGGATTAGAGTTATGTGTGTCTGTGCTGCCGATCATGCCAAAGTCGAGGGGGTTGAAGCCCAACTCTTCTTCGAGCGCCAAGCCAAGCTTGAGTCCATCTCTCGCCATGGAGGTGGGATGAATACATTGGGTTACCTGGCCCTCCTCACAGGGAGGCAAAAACTGTTCAAAGCCGCATTCCTCGTCGGTTGCGCCAAAGCCCAGGCTGCATTCCGAATTGCCCTTGATCTGGAAAATCTCCACCAGCGGTTCAACTTCATCCCGCATCTTCCAATCATCTGCCGTATAGGCATCGCCATCAATTGTATGGCTCGCAAAGGCTAGTCCCCAGGACTTGTTCGGATTGTGTGGAATGGTGATGAAATCACACGGCGCTTCACAATCTGCCGAGATCATGTCCCAGAGATTGATCTCCGTCAGCGCGTCAAATGCTGAGATTGCACGAGCAGGTACGGTATTGTTTCTGAAAATCACATTTCGATGGATTTTGCCCCTGTCTGGCAGAGGCGGCGAATATTCATATGCGGCAAAGGTTGTAAAACGACCTGGCTCATTATGGCGCTCTGCTGCGCCCACGATTTGCGCCCAGGTTGACCTTGCCTGCTCTTCTGCAATTGAGTTCTCTGCACTGCCCAGATTGGTTGGGGGTCGCTTCTCCCCAGCTTCTCTGAGTTCTAGAAAAAAGTTGGCGTTGGGGCTATCAAAGCGCCTGCAAAGCGTCCGAAACTCATCTGAAGCATCATCCTGCGCGCATGTTTCAAACAACCCAAAACCCTCTGCGTGGTCGGTCACCGCTGCAAAGTCGAGGGGTACGGTGAGTTGTATCCGTTCCCCTGACGCACTTTCGACCGCGTTCCCTTTTGCAATCCGATACGACTCGTCAATAGAAAGCCGGTTCCCAAAAATGTAAGAGTCGAACGACAGCGCTGAGTGAGAATGCAGATCTCCGAAATAAGCATTGTTCTGCGGATTAGCGGGTGGATAGATCGCAGATTGGGGTGCCGGACGGGCAAACGCTTCTTCGTTCTGGGCCGCGACCTCTGCCTCTATTTGCTGCTGTGCTTCCTCGGTAAAGAGCGGCGCATTCAGCTGATACTGCACATAGAAATAGGCGGAAAGCCCTGCCACAACCACCAGAACTCCGGCTCCATAAATCCAACGCATCGCGGTCTCCCTCACCTTCCTTAGGTTTGAGAACCACTATATACAAAAATCACTCTGGAGCTGTATCCGGGCATCAGACGGCAGAATGACAGTCTCTGATTTGTCCAAAAAGTCAGATGCTGGAAACTTCCCGAACCTCGGCGTCATCTTCAGATGCAATTGACGGACCATCGTTCCAGAAATCGAAGCCAGTCACTCGCATGACCTCATGCAGCAAAAGCTCAAGATCGACTTAAAACGGGAACAGGCAAGCCCGAATAACCTGCTGGTTCACATGGCTGTCCTCTGCCAGGAGAATGGGCAGGTGTTTCCTGGCAGGAACACTGGGACCGGTCTGCGGCCCTTCCACTGCCTCGGCAAACCATGTGAGGTGCTCCCCAGCGGGTCCTCATGTGACCGGTTCGCATATTCCCAATAGCCTATCAATTTGGTCCCAAGAAGAGAGAAAAGATGTCCACTCTCTTTCTGAACAGCATTTTTCTGGAGCCTCCAACAGCTGTTTTTTTTGAGCTTTGCTCATGCTTCTGGTCTCAATGCAATATTTGTTTCCTGCAATACTGAGAACTGACATATACGAATAAATCACGTTTGAACTCCGTCCAAGCGCCTTAAAGCGCTCAGCAAGCACACCTGGTTCGACAATCAGGAAGTCACATTCCTTCTCCTTAAAATTGTACCAAACGAGCACCCAAACATCTGCTGGTGATTGGCTAATCTTGTCTGCGGCGGATGTCGATCTTGCTGAAAACTTCCACCATCCTCTTGATCGCTCAAATTCCTCCAAGGGATCAGACGTCTTTTCGTACGATTTGGAGAACTTCACTTGAATACCAACTGATTTCCCATTTGTGTTGTTGGTAATTAGAAGATCGATGCCCCTATCCTTACTCCCTGGGACCCAGACAGTTACGTCGTTGCCCTTATACCGACGTTCGACTTCTTCGCCCACAAGCCACTCACCACCGTGAATTGTGAAAAGTGTTTTCATGCGAGTCT
>NZQM01000065.1 GCA_002695905.1 Parvibaculum sp. | reverse complement strand
AGAATGATCTTGCCGCGCTTGCCTCTTTCTTCCTGCCGGGCAAACGCGCGGGCTGCATCTTGAAGTTCGTAGGAGCTATCAACAACCGGCGTGAAGGCCCCCGACTCCATCAATTCGGACAGGCGGGACAAGCGTTTCTGGTCGGTGTCACCTTGCAGGAGAAAGCCCCATTTGCGCTTTGAAACAAGCGCGCGCAGAAACCCTGCTACGTCCAGATGCGGCATGGTCGTGATGTAGGTGCCACTGGTTTTGAGAAGCGGAAGCGCTTTTGCAAAATTCAGGGACGGGGCTGCATCAAAGATCGTGTCGAACTGGTTTTCTTTTGGAAGCTGTTCCTTGGTGTCGTAGGCGAGCACTGCTGAAGCGCCCTGGCTTCGTGCAAAATCCAATTGAGAAGAGTGGCAGACGGCGGTGACCTGTGCCCCAAAATGCCTTGCAAGCTGGAGAGCTGTTACGCCGACGCTTCCGGTCGCACCGGTCAGCAGGAGCTTGTCTCCTGGCTTTGTCTTTGCAATCCGCTCCAGCGCTGCAATAGACGTCACCGCACCACCGACCAGAGCGGCCGCGCCCGCAGACGTCATGCCCTTGGGTAGTTTCGCCATGTTGGTTTCCTTCAACGCGATGAACTCACCGTGGAACCAGGGCCCTTTGAAGATGTTGGTGTAGCCGTAAACCTGATCGCCTTTTTTGATGGTCTTTCCATCGCTTTCAGCAATGCCAGCCATCTCAATGCCGGTGAGCACGGGATTGGTTTTGAGGCGTTTCAGCAATGTCTTGTTCTGTTTCCCCGTCCAGGTCTCGAAGTCACCGTGATTAAGACCCGCATGGGTGACACGTACCAGGACCTCTCCCTTGGCTGGCGTTGGCTTAGGCACATTGACGAGCTTCAGGGTGGGACGGCCCGCACCCTTCGGCACGTCGAAACTTACGGCCCTCACGCGAGGCTCATTTGGTCAGCGTGGTCTGCGACATAGGTCTCAATAGAGCGTGGTTTGCGGCCGAGCAAAAATTCAATGTCGTTCGATGGGTTGAAGGTAAAGCCTTCACGAACGGCAAAAGTCATTTCCGCATTCATGTCTGCATACCAGGGCTCCGCCCCCTGGTCGATCAAGGCGTTGCGCAGATCCTCAGGGGTGATGCCAACAAAGGGTATGTCTCGCCCAAGGGCGGCACTGATGCGGTTTGCCGCCTCTTCAAATGTCATGGGATCGGGACCCGTCAACCTGTAGACGCGATGGGTGTGGCCCTCTTCGGTAAGGGCCTTGATCGCAATCTCAGCTACATCGCGCACATCAACAAAGCTGGTTTTGCCGGGGCCCGCTGGAAAGGCCACCATGCCCATGGCGACAAAGCCCGCAAAATTCTGCATGAACCAGTCGGGGCGCAAGAATGTCCAGGGCAGGTCTGCTGCGTTGACAATCTCTTCCAGCTCGCCCGTGCGGCGCACGAAGAAGACTGAACTGTCTGGGTCGCATTCAGCCGAAAGCATCACCACGCGTTTGATGCCCGTTTTTTTTATCTGGGTGGCCATTCGAGTGAGCGCTTCCTTAAAGGCATCGCTTTGATTGGTGACCATATAGACCGCATCGACGCCCATAAGTGCTTTGTCAAATGCGTCAGCATCATCAAAGTCGCCAAGCGCAACTTCATATCCGTCGGGGCCGATCATTTCAGCGGCTTTGGCTGCATCGCGTACATAGATGCGGAAAGGTGTTTTCCGGGCGATCAGCAGACGCGCAATTTCGCTGCCAACATTTCCAGTGGCTCCGGTAACGAGGATCATGGGGTTTCCTTTCAGGGGAATTATGTGCTGCGGCTCAGGGAACGAGGGGTGCCACGCTTGTGGTCAAAAGGTGAGTGAGTGTTTCGGTGGCAGCCTGCTCTGTGATCCGCCCGGCGGTAAGCTCTGCGCACAATGTGTTTGCGGCTGCCACAAGGCCAATGAAAATGAGGTGCGTGCGGGCATCGCCCTCGGGCAAAACAGGCGCGAAAGCTTCGGCAAACTGTTTGGCATGGAGGTCTCTGGATGCGCGGCCAACGTCCCGGGCGGCTCCATTTGCCTCAATGGCTGCGGTAAGGGCCGCCGCCGCCGGTCCTGCCTCCAGAGCACAGGCGATATAGGCCTCGGCGACGATTTCGGAGATGGCCTCCACGGTTTCAGGTGCCGCTGCGATGCGGGCGCGGGCGATACCTTCATAATGGCGGTCTGCATCGTCAAGAAGCGCCAAGAGAAGCCCGGTGCGGGTCTCGAAGTGGTCATAGGCCACGGGCTTTGAGACGCCCGCCTTTTCCGCGACCAGCGCCAGGGTCACCGCGTCTGCGCCCTGTTCCTCTATGAGGGTTCTGGCCACATCCAACAATTGCTGGCGTCGATCTGCCCTGTTGAGGCGGGTGCGGTGCGCTGTTTCTGGCTGGCTCATGGACAACCTACTTTTAGTAACTTACTAATCGTAGGTAATGGGTGTGGAGCCGTCCGTCAAGGGTTGAGAGGCGTATTTTGACGGCGGATCACTGTATGGCAGCAGCGCGTCCTGGTAGAGCCCAGGTTTTGCTGACATTGAAACCCGGGCTCTAAATTCCTTTTCGTTGCATTCCCGAACGCTGAAGTACTTCTACTTCAGCGGGAAATGCTCTATATCCCGCAAAGAATAAGCGGTCTGGGGTAATCACCCGATCTGCTTTGTGGAGAAAACAGATGAGCGATAGCGAGATTAAAATCGTCCTTCCCGGCGCTGCCGGGCGCATGGGCCGCACATTGATCGCCGAGATTGCTCAAAAACCGGATTTGAGGCTGATCGGCGCAACGGAACCTGCTGGGTCGTCCCTACTGGGGGCTGACGCCGGAACCCTTGCGGGCCTTCCTGAGCCGCTGGGTGTTGCCATCACTGAGGACCCGCTGCCGCTCGTTGCGGAAGCAGATGCGATTATCGACTTCACCGTACCAGCGGCGACGGTTGAATATGCCGCTCTTGCCGCTCAGGCGCGGATCGTTCATGTGATTGCCACAACGGGCTTTGACGCAGAGCAGGAAGCGCAGATTGAAGCGGCCGCGCGCCACGCGACCGTCATCAAGGCTGGCAATATGAGCCTTGGGGTCAATCTGCTGACAGCGCTCACTCGGAAAGTCGCCGAGACACTGGATGCGGATTGGGATATTGAAATTCTGGAGATGCACCATCGGCACAAGATTGATGCGCCCTCTGGCACCGCTTTGATGCTCGGCCAGGCGGCCGCAGATGGCCGGGGCATCGATCATGACGTGGTGGCAGACCGGAGCCGCGATGGTATTACCGGCGAACGCACACCTGGCGATATAGGCTATGCGGTGTTGCGTGGCGGGTCTGTTATTGGTGAACATTCCACTATCTTTGCCGCTGAGAATGAGCGCATTGTTCTTTCGCATATTGCAGAGGATCGGGGGCTGTTTGCCCGCGGCGCTCTGGCGGCAGCCCGCTGGGGACAGGGTAAAGGCCCCGGTCGCTTTTCAATGCTCGATGTGCTCGGACTTTCAGATTTCTAACCGTTAGGAAATGACGCGTGGCTAACCTTCTTGTGCTTGTCCGCCATGGACAAAGTGAGTGGAACAAAAAGAACCTCTTCACCGGCTGGAAAGATCCCGATCTCACAGATCAGGGTCGTGCGGAAGCGGTTGAAGCCGGCCAGGCGCTTAAAGCCGGTGGCTATGAGTTTGATGTCTCGTTCACGTCCGTTCTCAGCCGCGCACAGAAAACCAATGATGCGATCCTGAAGGAGCTGGGCCAGACCGATCTCGAGATCATCTGCGATCAGGCGCTGAATGAGCGCGACTATGGGGACCTGGCTGGGCTCAACAAGGATGATGCCCGCGAAAAGTGGGGCGAAGAACAGGTGCATATCTGGCGCCGCTCCTATGACACGCCGCCTCCTGGTGGCGAAAGCCTGAAAGACACGGCAGACCGCGTCCTTCCCTATTATCACGCGACCATCAAGCCGCGTGTTCTGGGTGGCGACCGCGTACTGATTACCGCTCATGGCAATTCACTTCGGGCACTCGTTATGGATCTTGAAGGCCTGAGCCGCGAAGAAGTGCTGCAACTCAATATCGCGACCGGCGCACCTATCGCCTATGAGCTTGATGATAACGGCACGGTTCTTTCCAAGAAGCTTTTGATTGAGCGCGAAGCTCACTAACTCCTATTTTGTCGCGTTTTCGAACCATAAAAGTCTGCAACTTTTATTGAAAACGCTCTGGAGTGCGACTCTAGTATGATCCTTCCTTGTGTCATCCCGCAATTGATGCGGTATCCATGGGACCTGTCGTCTTGGATGACGTCAGGAGAGATCCCGGATTAAATCCAGGGTGACACGTGGCCTAAGTTGGACTGACGAGCCCAAGGCGATCGATTGCCTCTGCAGAATCGATTGATCAACAGCCCGCCAGACATCCTAGAGTGAGACTCTAGTTTGTCGCCACGGGGGCGAAGCCCTGGCGGCGCAGGCGGTCCAGTTCAAAACGTAAGGCCTCACCAAATTGTAGGCGCTCTTCCGGCGACAGGAACGCACCGACCGTCAGATGCCGTCCGTGTGAGGTGATGTCGATGGCGACATCCTCTTCGGCCTCTTTGTCATATTGCACCCGTGCCCAATAGGGCTGGGAGACATAGGCTGTCTCATTTCCCCTGGCATCCACTTTTCGGATTTTAAGCGCGGTATCTGACAGCTGCACCGTCTCATAGGCCCGGGCTGCGCGATAGTTCCAGCGGAAGGCCAGATAGATGGCCGCGACATCCAGTCCGAAAAAGCCGAAGACCGGCCAAGCGCCCATCAGCGTGAAGACAATCCCCGCGACGAAACTGACAACGCCGATGAAGATCATGACAATGAGAAAGCCACGGTTCCCGAGTGAACGATGAGGCGTGAGCCGCGCATCAAAATGCAGCGACCCGCCAGGCGGTGCCTCCAGGGGGCTTGTGTCGTCAACGCGTTCCATAGTGGCCAAATTAGGCTGTCTAAGGCGGCTCTGCAATTCTCTCTTTTTTACGCGCAGCCGGACGGAAAACCGCTCACACTTTTCCTGGCTGCGCCTTATTGTCCTTCCCATGAAAATGAAGAAAAAAGATATTGAGCCATTTTTTGAGATGCTGTCCGCCGATCTGCCGGAGCCCAAAACAGAGCTTGATTACAAAAACCCCTATACGCTTGTGGTCGCCGTTGCTCTGTCTGCACAGGCAACGGATGTCAGTGTGAACAAGGCCACCAAGGAGCTTTTCAAAAAAATCGATACGCCTGAGAAGATGGTGAAACTTGGTGAAGCCAAACTGCGCGATCAGATCAAAACCATTGGGCTCTATCGAAACAAAGCGAAGAATGTCATCGCGATGTCCAAGATGCTCATCAATGAGTTTAACAGCGAAGTGCCGCGTACCCGTGAAGAGCTGGAGCGGCTGCCCGGTGTTGGACGGAAGACCGCCAATGTTGTCATGAATGAAGCCTTTGGCGAAGCGACCATTGCTGTCGATACGCATATCTTCCGCGTCTCAAACCGCACGGGGCTTGCGCCAGGAAAAAACGTGCTTGAGGTTGAGCATGAACTTCTAAAGCGCGTGCCCAAAGACTATCTGCAGCACGCCCATCACTGGATCCTTCTGCACGGCCGCTATGTGTGTAAAGCGCGGAAGCCAGACTGCCCGTCCTGCAAAGTCGCCGCCTATTGCACCTTCAAAGGAAAGACGATCGCGGCCTAGTGGTTTTGCCGTCGCGGCGCATTCATGAACTCGAGTATTTGCATTTCTGGTTTGAGACGGCCCGCCAATCTTTTTGATTGGCTGCCCTCCTCACCATGAGGCCATTATTTGTGCCACTGCTTGATCCTGAGGAGCGGTCGCAGTCCACGTCTCGAAGGACGGGCCTTGGATCGCTCACGCGTCATGGATGATAGCAGCGCGGTTCAGTAGCGATAGGAACTCAATTGATGCGCCCTGTTCACCTCTGCAATGCATGGATCAACGGGGAGTTCACCGCCTGCCTCAGCCCGCGCCTCAATAAACGAGGTGCGCAGAGTGTCGCTCTCATCCTCATAAAGATAGACAAAGAGCGTGCAGCCATCTCCGGCATAGCGCCAGATTTCTGCATGGGCTTCGTTGCGCTGAAATTCAGGCGATCCGAAAGCCTCGCGCAATCCATAGACATCCAGCCCAATCAGACTGTCTGCGCGTGGCGCAGGATTTAGCGCCGGGGGTGTGCGTCCTGGAGCTGACACGGTTTGGGGCGACAGGCTTGAGCTAAAATTACCGCCCGGACCCGCACAGGACGCAAGCGCTGCTCCCATTGCCAGGATTGCTAAAACACGCACCACAGTTTTCTCCGACTTAAGCAGTCACTTTTTTATGCAAATGCACCATAAGGGCTGTCGCAAAAAAAGGTGTTAACAGGTTGATGACAGGAATGGATGCCAGCGCGGCGGCGGCGACCCCACCTGAAAAAACGCGCACTCTCTTTGAGCGACGCAGGGATCGCGCTTCCTCTGGGGTGTGATGGCGAAGTGCCACAAGCTCAAAATATTCCCGACCCAGTAAATATCCGTTCAGACCCCAATAGGCGATCACGTTAACCACGGGAATAAAGTAGAGCGGCAGGGCGATGAGATTGAGGAGGATGAGCGAGGCAGTAAATTTCAGCGCAATCCAGAGGCCCTGCGCAAAGGGCTGATCGCGACCGGCTGCGTCGGAGGGATAATGTTTGTCTTCAACAGCGGCTGCGACCTCTTCCAGAAAGAGCCCTGCAAAGAGGGCGGAGACAGGCATGAGGAGGAGCACCAGCGCGACAATCACAAAGGCACCCGACAGCCAATCCACCACCTCGTCAAGGATGGGCCAACCCCAGTCCGCGCCAAACTCTGGAATGGCCTCAAGCCCATAGAAGGCACCAAAACCCGCCAGGACGAGCAGTACCAGGGCCAGGCCCAGGGCGCGTATCATGACTGATCTGAGCGGTTTGGAAAATGTATCGCTGAGCGCAGTGGAAAGAGCGGAGAACATGTGGCATCCCGGTTGATGGTTTGACGCCTGGTGAGCGCCGAAACGAAATCTATGGCAGATTAGCGGCCATCCGGGCTTTGTCCAGCGGCGTGCGCGCTTTATACTCTGCCGGATTTCACCCGAAACCCACGTTTCAAAGACTTACCAAGCGAGCATTCATGTCAGAACCCAAGTTTGATGTTGCCGGTATCGGCAATGCGATTGTTGATGTCATTTCTGAAGGGACTGACGATTTTCTTACCGCCAACCGTGTCGAAAAAGGCGCCATGACGCTGATCGATGAAGACCGTGCAACGGAGCTTTATGGCGTTATGGGCTCTGCCATCGAAGTCTCGGGCGGGTCGTGCGGCAATACGATTGCGGGTCTCGCAGCGCTTGGTGGCACCGCCGCCTATATCGGCAAGGTGCGGGATGATCAGCTGGGCCAGGTCTTTACCCATGACATCCGGGCGCTCGGAGTCGACTTTACCACCACGCCCGCCACAAACGGGCCAGCGACCGCGCGCTGCCTTATTGTGGTAACGCCAGACGCCCAGCGCAGCATGAGCACGTATCTCGGTGCCGCTGGCGGCCTCACCCCAGACGATGTGCCGGAAGACCTGATCAAGGCGTCGGCCATTACCTACATGGAAGGCTATCTCTGGGATCCGCCGGGTGCGAAGGAAGCCTTTCTGAAAGCCGCCGGGATTGCTCACAGTGCGGGGCGCCTCGTCTCGCTCACCCTGTCAGACAGTTTTTGCGTGGACCGGTTCCGGACCGAATTCAGGGAGCTCGCAAAAGACGAAGTCGACATCCTGTTTGCCAATGAAGATGAAATCATGTCGCTCTATGAAGTCGACACGTTTGATGCTGCTCTTCAATCGGTGCGCAAGGACTGCAAGTTCGCCGCCCTCACCCGCTCCGAAGCAGGCTCTGTGATTGTCGCCGACGGTGAAGTTCACGTGGTCGACGCAGAACCTGTCTCCAAAGTGCTCGACACAACTGGCGCCGGAGACCTTTATGCGGCAGGCTTTCTCTTCGGTCTTTCAAAAGGCGCGGACCCAGTGACCTGCGGGCGTCTCGGCTCCATCGCCGCAGCTGAAGCAATCAGCCATTATGGCGCGCGGCCCCAGGCGGACCTGAAAGCACTCGTGAAAGACAAAGGGCTGGCGGTTTAAAAGCCAAGCTTACTGTTTGCTCTGATGTCATCCCGGACGCCAACTCGTTGGCGAGCCGGGATCCATAGAGCCGCTCCACATGAAACCACGCCAGTATGGACCCCGGGTCAAGCCCGGGGTGACATGTGGAGTAAAGCCTCACACATCCAACAACAAATGCTCAGGCCTACTTCATCCACCGCTGTCATTACCCGGACAAGCCGTGTGGTGACACCTTTGTTTTGGGCAAGCTTTTCCGGAACAAGTTCAGCACCCAGCGCTAATTATGGTAGCTTTTGTTCTTGGTTTTCTTACGTGCCATCCATTTTTCCAACCGCTCTTGTTCAGGCTTCGAAAAGCCAAATTTCTCAAAAAGCCGCCGAGCATCTGGATTACTCGAAGACAGCCACCAGGCTGCAATAGATTTGAGCTTTCGGTGCTCAATGATCGCTTCCATCAAACGATAGGCAACACCTTGGCCGCGGACCGATGGGTCAACAAACACATCATCAATCCACGCGAAGGTTGCATAGTCTGTTATCACTCTGGCAAACCCCACCTGCCCCCCATCAATAAACGCGCCAACGCATAACGAATTTTCAAGAGCGCGCTCCAAAGTCTTAGGGCCAATACCCTTTTGCCAATGGGCCTCTTCAGACAAGAACCTGTGCAGCACCGCGCGGTCCATGTCTTCGAGACAATCACATATTTTAAGAGTGTCCATACGCAGACTTTGCCGCGCTGGGGGCTACCAGGCAAGTTCGTAATGGGGTCGGTTTAACGCCTGCTCAAAGCTTGCGGAGATAGACGTCGCGGATTGCGTGGTCTTGGCCTTTACGAAGAACCAGGTCGGCGCGCTCGCGGGTCGGCAAAATGTTCTTGTGCAGGTTTGCCAGGTTGATCGACGTCCAGATGGACGTGGCAACTTCAATCGCTTCCTCATCCGACAGGTTTGAGTAACGATGGAAATAGGCGTCTGGGTCTTTAAACGCTGTCTTCCGAAACCCTAAGAACCGATCCACATACCAGTCACGCATAATATCTTCGTCTGCGTCGAGATAGATGGAGAAGTCGAAAAAGTCTGAGACAAAGGGTTGCGGGTCTTCGCCCTCGGCTGGCTTCCAGCTCTGCAAGACGTTCAGTCCTTCGACGATCAGAACGTCGGGCTGGTCGATCGTGGTGGTCTCACCCACAATGTCATAGTGAACGTGAGAATAGACAGGCGCCACAAGCTGACGTTCACCTGCCTTAATATCCGACAGGAAGGAAATGAGGCGCTTCACATCAAAGCTTTCAGGAAAACCCTTCCTCTGCATCAGGTCGCGCTTTTCAAGTTCCGCATTGGGATAAAGAAATCCGTCTGTAGTGATGAGATCCACTTTCGGGTGGTTTGGCCAACGCTGCAGAAGTTCGTGCAAGATACGTGCGGTCGTGCTTTTGCCAACGGCGACGGAGCCCGCAACACCGATGATGAAGGGTGTCTTTGCCTGTTTGGTGCCGAGGAACTCTGAGGTTGCACCGTGCAGTTCCTGTGTTGCACCCACATAGAGATTCAACAAGCGCGACAGAGGCAAGTAGATCTCGCGGACCTCTTCGAGTGAGACGTTTTCCCCCCACCCACGAAGTGATTGCAGATCGTCTTCTGACAGCGTCAGCGGTGTGTCCGCTCGAAGCTTGCCCCATTCGACCGATGTGAAGTGACGGAAGGGAGAAATAGACCTGGCGGTCGGCGAGGCCGACTTCTTTGTCTTGTGCATACTCACATTTTTTTCCGACTTCACTATCGACATAGAACTTTTCCCTGACGGTTCGCTAACCGGGTCCTGGCCGCTTATTGGTTCTTCTTCTTACTGTTCTTTTCGACTGGCTTTTTCTGCGTGGCCAGAGGTTCCCTCACGACGGGCGAGCTCTGCATAAACCTCAGCAGGGTCGATGTCGAGGGCGGCCATCAGGACGAGCCAATGGTAAATCAGATCGGCAGATTCACTTACGACTGATTTTTTGTCGGAAGAGCCACTTTCCATGGCCGCAATGACGGTCTCCACCGCTTCTTCGCCCAGTTTTTGGGCGCATTTGCTCACACCTTTTGCAAAAAGGGAGGCGGTATAGGAGTTTTTCGGGTCATCTCCCTTACGATCAGAAATGACCGAAAAGAGTGCGTCGAGCTGGTGGACATCGGTGGCCATAAAGTGGCCTCCTTGACTGCGATGGGCGTATGCGATGCACGCAGAAACGACATAGCGTACTAACGAGCCACCGGTCGCCAACCTGGTTCCCGGCGCGCGTTTTCGTATCAGATTTGTGCACAAGACGCCAGCACTAGGAGAAGCGCAGAAAAGTAGCGTTTTTTGAGGGTTAACAGCAGATCCGGCTAGAGACGGGTGACAATTCTCTCATCATCAAGAGCGCCTTGCTTTGTTCCCTGCAGAAGCGTGCCAGAGGTTATCGCGCCGCGCAGGTCCGTCCCCCGCAAATCTGCGCCGTCGAGGAGGGCGTCAACGAGAATGGCTTCTTTCATGTCAGCGCCAACCAGGAAGGTTTCGCGCAGGTCCGTCTCTACCATCACAGCACGCGTAAAGTCCGCACCCGGAAGAAAATGGCCAGCGAGATTGAAGCGCGTCAGATCTGTTTCGGAAAAGTCAGCCCGTTCTCCCTCCACCTTGTCGCTCTCAATCCACAGCTTATGTTGCAGAAGAATTTCCGCGAGTACGTCTCCTTTGGGCGGTCGCCCGGCCCGGCGGGACCGCATGAGGTTTGCCGAGCCTTCGGTTGCTTCATCGATCGCAGTCCTGGTGAGGTTCGCGTCCAACAGGTTGGCGCCCTGCATTTCGACCGAGGACAGGTTTGCCCCATCAAAAGAGCTGTCACGGAGATCTGCGCCCGTGAGTTTAACTCCGTCAAGGCGAGCTCCTTGAAAATCCGCCCCGGTCAGTTTGCACGTGTCCATATCCGCTTTGAGCAAAGCTGCATCTTTGAAAGAGCAAGACGGGTCGAAAAGAATGCGCCCTTCATCGCCCTGCACTTCACCACGGCGCATGTCTGCGCCTTTTAAGTTTGTGTTTGTGAGAATGGCCCCTTCAAACTTCGCGCCGCGCAAGTCAGCCCGTTCCAGGTTTGCATTTGTGAGGTCTGTGCGGTTGAGAAATGCGCCAAACAGGTTGGCGCGTGCCAGATTGGCATCTCTGAATATCGTATCTGTGAAGTCGCACGCCGGAAGGTCTGCATCCGACAGGTTGATGCCAGCCAGATCAAGACCCCCAAGATCGCACGCTTTCAAAACGATGCGCCTGCCGCCCTTCATGCCACGCAAATAGCGTTCATGATATTGGGCGAGGCGAGCAACAGCTGCCGCACTCAGGCGGCGGCCAGATATCTCCGCAGCTTGTGTGGTGATCCCTATCTTGCGGCGCGCGGTCACGGCTTTCAGAGCAGACATGTCATTCCCTTAAGGTCGAGAGATCCTGTTACTGGTCGCTCACCTTAGGGCTAAATGTCTTCAGACCCCGCAAAGGAAAAGGGTGCGTTTTGAGTCCCATTCATGTCAAAGATCGATAAAGTTTTATCGATCAGCTACGCCAGAACGGAGTTGTTGCGCGGAAAGAGACCCAAGCGTCAGATGCATCATTCCAGTGGCTAACTGCTTGCGCGCCATGCCAGCCCAGAACACGCCCCCCACCTGTCGCGATGGCGAGCTGATTGGGAGTGTTTTCTGACTTGCCAATCAGGGTGCGGACTATTTCTTCAGCGACCGCCAGATCGTTCAGGCTACCAAACACATCCTGTAGCGCACTGAGTTTCTTGATCTGTTTGGCGACTGGCTTTTTTGGATAAAGCGATGCGAAAAAGCCAGTTGCGTATTTCAAGCTCTTTAAGCGTTTGCGCAATTCGTGTCGCTCGGCGAGATTAAGGCGATCAATATGTTCGCCCAATGAATTTGCTTTTTTGAGTCTCCTTGTGAGGGCTCTCTCCGCAAATTTTCGTGCGGGCATGGCAAGCATCATAGCCATTGCCGGGTCCTGCTCTGCCCGCTTACGCCAACTTTTCTCTTCAATGTGTAGAGCGAGAGACAGACATGTACGGGTGAATTCGGTGGAGGACACAGCGCGAAGCCCCCCGTCCCAGGCATTGATCTGTTCCAGGGTTGCTGCACGATCAAGCGCCTTAACACCTTCATCATCAATTTCTTTGAGCGGCGCGACGAGTTCACCACGAAACACATCATAGTCGCGGGCAACGCCAAGTAGACCTGCAAGCGTGCGCGCCTTCGCGTTCATTTCCTTCATCACGGTCTTGTCGAGGACAGGCGCAAAGACGGCAAGGGCCGCGCGCAAACGCCGCAGCCCCACCCGAATTTGATGCAAAGCCTCTTCATCCACCGTTTCCACCAATGCCGGTTCATTCGCGACAATATGGGCCAGACAATGACGCAGAACTAACTCAAGGGCTTGTTCTACATTTGCCTTCTTGGGCAGCTGCACCACCTCGCCTTTGACGGACTTCGGTCCGAGAGCGTTTGCAAGTGCATATCCTCGTTCTCCTTTGGTGCGCACGCCGATGCGCACAGGCACCGTTTCGGCGAGCTCCAGCGCCACACGATAGAGGGAGGCGGGGTCTCCCTTTTTGAGTTCGAGCTCGAGTTCGCTTACCTTTGTCTCGCGACGTCCGGCGCGGATGACGCCCCGATCAAGGGCAAGCTCAATTGAATCGCCAGCATCTGTTTTGAGCATGCCGATCGTGCGGTCCACGTCGGTCTCAAAGAGCGGCTCAACATTGTTGCCATTCAAAAGCGCCTGCAGGCCCTTTTTCAGATCCGGCGGCAACCGGTTGAAATCCGGTGTGGTGCGCGTTTTGGGGATACGGCTTTCAAATTCGGCGCGGCCCGCCGCGAGGCTGCCAAAAGCTTTCTTGCCTTTGAGCGTCTGAATGAGCCGACCGTCTTCATCGCGCAGGCGCAGGACAACGCCTTTCTGGCGAAGCGCGTTGGCGGTGCTATCGAAGTAGGTCGCTTTGAGTTTTTTGGGCGCTGTAGATGAGAACTCGACATGGGCGAACGGCGCGCTGGTCGGCAATTGGGCCAACGCCTTTTCGTCCAGTGTGAGTTTTAGCTCTATCTCCTGGCCCACTGACCTGCACCCTGCCGCATTTTATCCGGTGCTGGCTCAGGCAGTTCGCCCCTTTACTAAAGCGATGAAACGCCTCAGCTCTTTGGTTTTCGCGTTTCCGGACGGGTGACCCAAACTGGTTCACCTGGAAACGCTTTAGGGTTCCCCCGCTCAGGGTCAGCTCAAAAAGTATTCACCGGATGCGTGCCCGTGTAAATCGCTGAATCACCGCGGCCCCATATATCGGGGCACTCCGCTTAGAGACGAACCGGTATCTCTTTGGCGGCCATGTGGGCTTTGGCCTCCCCAATGGTGAAGGTGCCAAAGTGGAAAATCGAGGCGGCGAGAACCGCGCTCGCATGCCCTTCCGTCACACCTTCCGCCAGGTGGTCGAGCGTGCCAACGCCGCCGCTTGCGATCACGGGTACGCTCACGGCATCAGCAATGGTGCGGGTGAGTTCGGTATCAAAGCCTTCCTTGGTGCCATCCCGGTCCATGGAAGTGAGCAGGATCTCGCCTGCCCCCAGATCTACAACCTTTTTGGCATATTCGATTGCATCGATACCGGTCTCTTTTCGCCCGCCATGGGTGAAAACCTCCCACCGAGGCGTTTCGCCTGGCCCTGAGACCCGTTTGGCGTCCACCGCCACGACAATGCATTGCGACCCGAACTTTTCAGCAGCTTCGCGCACAAAATCCGGATTGTGGACTGCCGCTGTCATGATGGACACCTTGTCGGCACCAGCGAGCAGCAATTGCCGCACATCTTCAATGGTGCGGACACCCCCGCCGACAGTGAGCGGCATGAAGCACTCTTCCGCCGTGTGACGCACTACATCTAAGAGGATGGAGCGGTCTTCATGGGAGGCGGTGATGTCGAGAAAGCAGAGCTCATCGGCGCCCGCCGCGTCATAGGCACGCGCCGCCTCGACGGGATCTCCCGCGTCCACCAGATCGACAAAGTTGACGCCCTTCACCACGCGGCCATCTTTCACGTCGAGACAGGGGATCACGCGGGCTTTCAGCATCAGGCGGCTCCCTTACCCTTAAGAAGGGCAATTGCTTCTGCTGGATCGAGGCGACCATCATAGAGGGCGCGTCCGGAAATGGCGCCTTCGAGGCCCGCACAGTCGGCAGCAATCAAGGCTTTGATGTCATCAATGGAGGAAAGGCCACCACTTGCAATCACGGGGATTGAAATGGCCTCTGCAAGGGCGACGGTGGAGGCAAGGTTTAGCCCTTCCAGAACGCCGTCGCGGTCAATGTCTGTATAGATAATGGCGGCAACGCCCGCATCCTCAAACTGTTGGGCCATCTCAAGCACGGTAAGATCTGAAACTTCCGCCCAGCCTTCTACCGCGACCTTGCCACCCTTGGCATCAAGGCCAACGGCAATCTGGCCGGGAAAGTGTTTGCAAGCCTGGCGCACCAGGTCCGGGTCTTTCACCGCGGCCGTCCCGATGATCACTCGGGCAACCCCTTTTTCAAGCCACATCTCGATAGTAGAAAGATCGCGAATGCCGCCGCCAAGCTGGGCTGGAATGGTGATTTCCTTCAAGATCGCATCGACAGCGTTCGCGTTCACGGGCTTTCCTTCAAAAGCGCCGTTCAGGTCTACGAGATGCAGATAATCAAAGCCGGCATCCTGAAAGGCACGCGCCTGGCCTGCCGGATTGTCATTGAAGACGGTCGCCTCTTCCATGAGACCGCGCACCAGCCGTACACATTCACCGTCCTTCAGGTCAATGGCAGGAAACAGTGTCAAAGAGGTTTTGGAGGAACTCATGGTGCTTAGGGTTTCCATTGTAGAAAATTGCGGATGAGCGCAAGACCCAGCGCCTGGCTCTTTTCCGGGTGGAATTGCGTGCCCACCATATTATCTCGCGCAACCGCTGCCGTAACAGGACCGCCATAGTCGGTGCGCGCAATGACATCACCGTCCTCCGCAGGCTGCAGGTGATAGGAGTGCACGAAATAGGCGTGGGTCACGGGAAGGTCTTTGAGCACTGGGTGTGGCTTTGTGATCCGCAGCTCGTTCCAGCCCATGTGCGGAATTTTGAGGCTCGTGTCGCTGGGGACCATCTCCACAACATCGCCGGGAATCCATCCAAGACCTTTATGTTCCCCATGCTCCAGGCCGCGTGCCGCCATAAGTTGCATGCCGACACAGATGCCCAGAAAGGGCCGCGCCTTTTCACCCACGGTTTCTTCCAGCGCGTCGGTGAGGCCCGCTACAGCGTCGAGCCCCCGCCTACAATCACCGAAGGCGCCAACGCCTGGCAAAACGATGCGATCGGCGGCACGAACCGCGTCAGCATCCCCACTCACCTCGATGTCCATGGAAAGCCCTAATTCATGGACGGACCGCTCAAACGCCTTCTCAGCGGAGCGGAGATTGCCGGAGCCATAATCGATGATGACGGTCTTCATGGAGTGGAACTCTAGTTTTCTAGGTCAAGGACGAGGGTTTCGGGACTTAGTTCAATGATGGGGCCTGGGGAAGAGGCCAAGGACCTCATCTGCTGAGTCTGCAGATCGTGGTGGTTCTGCGCTCTGCGCTTCATTGTTAGCGGTGCGTTTCGGCCATACCGGACCTTTGGGTTTCGTATAGGTCGCGGCCTGTCCCACGCCAGTGCCAAGTCTAAAAGCTGAACCACTTCTGTCCATGACCGCGCTTGTGACCGGATTGTCGGAGGCTTGCGGTAGAGCATGACTCCAGTTAGCAAAAAAACGCGCCGCAGCTTCTTCTTCGTCAGCCCCATGGATAATGGCAATCGTCTGGTAGCCTTTTCGGGCGAGTGCAAGACGGCGGAGGTCGTTTGCTTCCACGGCCACAATGAGTTGCAATCCGAATCCCAAAAGGATGGTGATGTTCTCATGGAGGCCACCAGCGCCGCCTGCCACGGCGATCAAAATCGAGAGACCAAAGTAGGCAGCGCCCTCCCACCACATGCGGTGATAGAGAAACCAGATCAAGGGCGACACGATTGCCCAGCCCGCCATGCCTTCCTTCACGAAGCGCACGTGATCTTCCGCTCGCGGGAGCGACGCATTGGCATGAACCGTAAAGGTGCGCATCGACAACATCCGTTGACTAAGTTGAACAGCTTTTAGCCGACAGTGGGGCTAGGCCAAGCAGGGGCCTGCCCTTATCTGGGGTTCTTTAGTGCGTTTCCAGGATAAGGGAAAGCCCTTATCTGCTCAGAAGTGCGACAAGATAAGGCGCGCTGTGCCCGCCCACTTCGCCAATAAGTGTCACCCCGGACCTGATCCGTCGCCCACACGGCTTGCCGACCTGCCTATTGGATCCCGGCTCGCCAGCAGGCTGACGTCTGGAATTAAAGGTGGGTGTGAAATTCCCAGCGCAGACTAGCTGCCGATAACGCCTTTGGTTGACGGCACCACATCGGCTGTGCGCGGATCGATCTCCACAGCGGCGCGCAAGGCTCTGGCAAGGGCCTTGAAGCAGCTCTCCACGATATGGTGAGTGTTCTCCCCATAGATGTTTTCCATGTGGAGCGTAATGCCTGCGGCCTGAGCAAAGGCCTGGAACCACTCTTTAAAGAGCTCGGTGTCCATTTCACCCAATTTTGGCCGTGGGAGATCCACCCGCCAGATCAGATAGGGCCGTCCGGAGACATCGATAGCGCAGCGGGTCAGCGTTTCATCCATGGGGATGAGCGCGTTGGCGTAGCGTTTTATGCCTTTGAAGTCGCCCAAAGCCTGTTTCACCGCCTCACCGACAACAATGCCACTGTCTTCGGTGGTGTGGTGCATATCAATATGCAGGTCGCCGTCGACCCGAACTTTCAGGTCAATTAGGGAGTGACGGGAGAGCTGTTCGAGCATGTGATCGAGAAATCCAATGCCGGTATCAATGTCGTAAATGCCATTGCCATCCAGATCGAGCGACACAAAGACTTCCGTCTCTTTGGTCTTGCGCTCGACAGTGGCGACGCGGCCTTGGCCGGTCTGAGCCTCAACAGACATAGCGTTCACCAATCATGGGGATCTTCCTCACTAGGGGCGGCGGAACTGCCGCAATCGCGGGCGTTCTAACAGGTTCCGCGGAACCCCGCCAGCCGCGTCTGGCGCTTCATCTCAACTAACAGTAGAAAGCTCATGCTTAACAAGGGCTTAACGCGCGTTAACCGGTTTTGCTCTCAAACAACCATCGAGCCCGTTAACCCTGCCCATTTGTTAAGGTGACATGTCAGCTATCTTGTCCAAGTCACTAACGTTAACCAATTGTGAATCCGCCCATCAGATCAAAATTCGCTATGGACTCATGTGGTTAGGGCATGTTCTTCAGACATAGGCGTTAAGGATTGACTCTTTCGTTCTGGGCTGATCAGGTAATCAGCGCCTTTTCACAGGCGTGGCGGGCCCTCAGGCGGCTCAAATAGGCCGCCGTTTTGGGATAGGACTCGTCCAGCGCATAGAGGTGGCTGAGCAGATCAAGGGAATATCCTGTCATGATGTCGGCGGCGGTGAATCCTGAAGCCAATAAATAGTCGCGATCAGCGAGTCCCTGCTCCACCGCCTCAAGTGCTGAGCGGGCCTTTTTCTCGCCGTCAGCGGCAATGGCGCCCACCTCTTCCTTTCCCTGTTTGATGGCATTCGCCAGTTTCATAGTGCGCATGAAGCCGAGCGGACGCGACAGTGTGGCTTCAGCAAACCAAGACCATTGAAGATATTCAGCACTCTCAGCCGTCCCTTTTTTTGGACGCAACCTGCCCTCTCCATAGCGGTCCAGAATGACCTCCACCATGGCACCGGACTCAAACATGGCGATATCACCATCGGTGAGCGCGGGGACCTTCCCCGCTGGGCTAATTGAGCGCCACTCCAAAGAGTCTCGATAAGCTGATGAGAAGTCGATGGGCACGATCTCAAACTCCAAGTCCAGTTCGTAGGCGAGCCAAATAGGCCGGACCGAGCGTGTGCCTGGGACATGATAGATTTTGAGCATCTGTGTCGCCTCTGCTTGGGTTTCCTGGCTCGTCACTCTTTTACTTTTTGTGCCTATTTTTTTCTGGGCCAATCCGCGAGCAATCGCTCGGCTGCATTTTTCGCGTCCAGCGCAGGTTTTGAAGCGCCCTGAATTTGCGCCAGGGCGATTGCGCCCTCTTTGAGGAGTGTGAGCTCGCGGGCAAGCAGCCTCGGCTTCTTAAAGCGCTCCAGCTCTGCCGCCGCCGCCACCATCTCAATGAAAGCCTGTTTGGCATCGGCGGCGGCTAAGTGGACGGGGTTTGTGGGATGCGGGAATTCGCCGGATGCCCGCACAAAGAGGCATCCAGAGAATTTGCCCAAAGGCGAGCGGTTTTCGAACCAGACCTCCAGCGCATCAAAAATCGCCAAAAGCCGCCCCTTTCCCTCAAGACTTGGATCGGCGAGCACTTCTCGGAACCACCCATTCACCGCTTTTTCCCGCGCTTCCAGGACTCCCAGAATGAGCGCGTTCTTTGAAGGAAAATGCCTGTAGAGGGTCATTTTTGCAAGGTTTCCCTCGCTCAGGATCCGCTCAATCCCAACGGCGTGAAACCCTTCGGCATTAAAAAGCATCTGGGCAGTCTCAATCAGGTCGTTGCGGCGCGAAGGACGCGGCATGGGGGAACTCCTTTGGCGAGGGACAGGCGGCTTAAACTACCATGGACAGTTTATCCTTAAAACAGTATATGATACCAAACGATCTCTTATGCTAAGCGCGAGTCTTCATATGTCAGGATTTTCGCAACGGACTCATTATTTCAAAGAAGGCCGTCATGGCAGACCGTCTTTTATCTATATATACCACTTCCTATGTCCGGCCCGACATGCGCTAGATCATGCGTGCCGATCTAAGAGGCGCGCGCGCCGTCGGATTAATGGGTCTCCCGCCGCAACCGCCGTGCCGGGTTTACGGATGCCGCACTTTTGATCGCTTTACCCTGTGTCGCCGACGTTTTCGCTCTATCTTATCGCCGCGCTTCTGCGCCGAACCGCAGCCCCCTCCAACCGCTGAAGAGAAGAAGTCCCCCATGGAACCTCGCGGAACCCCTCGCCTGACACAGGACCTGGCCCAATTCATCGCTGAACGCGATCATTTTTACTTTGCCTCCGCGTCAGCCACAGGCGCGCCTTACCTGCAACATCGCGGCGGTCCGCGCGGCTTTTTGAAGGTCTTGAGCGAGAGCGAGCTCGGCTATGCGGATTTTGGCGGCAATCAGCAATATGTGACGCTCGGGAACCTGGAAGAAAACCCCGCCGCCTTTATCTTCCTGATTGATTATGTAAACCGGCGCCGGATCAAACTCTGGGGCGAAGCACGCGCTGTGGAAACCGACCCTGCTCTCACCCGCTCTCTCGCTCATCCGAGCTATCGGGCGCGGGTTGAGCGCGCGATCCTCTTTAAAGTGGCCCGCTGGGATGAGAATTGTTCTGCACATATTACGCCGCGTTATTCGCCAGACGTTCTGGAACCGGCGTTTGACCGGCTGCAAAACCGCATCAAAGCACTAGAGGCCCAAGTCCGGGAGCTTGGCGGCGACCCGGGCGAATTTGACCATGTTGGGGAATAAGGCGATCAGCGAATCCAGTCTCATTTCGTGATGTGGTTCCTCGCTTGACGCGCTTCTTCTTGACCATAGGGGCGATCCAGCCCACATGTTAGGGGCATCATCTGATCGATCCTCGCTCCGCTCCGGTCGGATGATGCTATATCACGCTGAAACCCATTTGTTTTTAGGACCTACCTACAATGAGTAACCCCCCCGTTTGGCACGGCACGACTATTCTTTCAGTCCGCAAAGACGGCAAGGTTGTGGTCGCAGGTGACGGCCAGGTTTCCATGGGCGATACGGTGATCAAAAACAGTGCGCGCAAAGTGCGCCAGCTTGCGGGCGGCACGGTGATTGGCGGCTTTGCGGGCGCCACCGCGGACGCCTTCACCCTGTTTGAACGGCTGGAAGCCAAGCTCGAGCAATATCCAAATCAGTTGCTTCGTGCCTGCGTTGAGCTCGCCAAAGACTGGCGAACGGACCGCTATCTGCGGAAACTTGAAGCCATGATGATTGTGGCCGACAAGGAAACAACTCTGGTGCTCACCGGCACAGGCGATGTGCTTGAACCGGAACATGGGGTCTCAGGCATCGGGTCCGGCGGCAATTATGCACTTTCTGCCGCGCGCGCCCTCGTCGACATGGACATGGAGGCAGAAGCGATTGCGCGCAAAGCCATGGGCATTGCTGCGGACATTTGCGTCTACACCAACACTTCCCTCACCGTTGAAACACTGGATGCGGATGGCTGATCGGTTGATCAACTGCCCCTATCGCTTCATCAAACTGACCTATGACCATCTGCCCATCGCCTATCTTTAGTCTTATGAGGTGGGCGAGTCCCACCTTTATGCAGCAGCGGCGCCTGGCGCCATCGGCATTGATCAGTTTATCGGCCCTGCTGCCTTTCTGGGGCGCGGCCATGGAAGCGCCTTCATTCGTGCCTATCTAAGACAATGCAAAGCTGATGGCGTGAGGCAGGTGATTGTTGACCCAAAGCCCACAAACCACCGTGCCATCGCGGCCTATCGAAAAGCCGGATTTGCACCTCTATGCTATGACCGAGACCCCGAAGAGGGTGCCGTTCTGCTCATGAACGCTTACCTTTGAACGAACCTGTGAAAGAAGACCTGTTATGAACGCCTTTACCCCCCGCGAAATTGTGTCCGAGCTCGACCGCTACATTGTCGGTCAGGCAGACGCCAAACGGGCCGTTGCCATTGCGCTGCGCAACCGCTGGCGGCGGCAGCAGTTGGGGGATGATCTGCGCGAAGAGGTACTGCCGAAAAACATTCTCATGATCGGACCAACCGGCGTTGGCAAAACCGAAATCTCGCGGCGTCTGGCAAAGCTTGCGCAAGCGCCTTTCATCAAAGTGGAAGCCACGAAGTTTACTGAAGTGGGCTATGTGGGTCGCGATGTGGAGCAGATTGTGCGCGATCTGGTTGAAGCCTCTATCGGGCTCGTGCGCGAATCCAAACGCAAGGAAGTGGAAGCCAAAGCCTATAGCGCGGCAGAAGAACGGGTGCTTGATGCGCTGGTGGGCGCGGAAGCGAGTGCCGCCACGCGGGAGGCCTTCCGCAAGAAACTCCGCGCCGGAGAAATGGACGACAAGGAAATTGACATTCAGGTCGCTGACTCAGGCGGCGGCATGCCGAGTTTTGATATTCCGGGCATGCCAGGCCAGCAGATGGGCATGATCAATCTGAACGACATTATGGGCAAAGCCTTTGGCGAGCGCACCAAGCCGCGGCGGATGAACGTCAAAGACAGCTATGATCTTTTGATCGCTGAAGAATCTGACAAGCTGCTGGATGATGATCAGGTGAATGCGGACGCCATCCACAAAGTGGAAAATAGCGGCATCGTCTTCCTGGACGAGGTGGACAAGATCTGCGCGCGCTCAGACCGGCAGGGTGGTGATGTCAGCCGGGAAGGGGTGCAGCGCGACCTGCTGCCGCTCATTGAGGGAACGACGGTGGCCACGAAACATGGGCCAGTGAAGACCGATCATATCCTTTTCATTGCGTCCGGGGCCTTTCATCTCTCTAAACCGTCTGACCTGCTGCCAGAGCTGCAGGGGCGTCTGCCAATTCGGGTGGAGCTGAAAGCGCTCACGCGGGATGATTTCCGTCGCATTCTGACGGAGCCGGAGGCGAGCCTCATCAAACAATATAAAGGTTTGATGGCCACAGAAGAGGTGACATTAGAAATCACCGAAGACGGGATCGATGCCCTTGCAGACATTGCAGCGGATGTAAACGCGACGGTTGAGAATATCGGGGCGCGGCGCCTGCATACGATTATGGAGCGCGTGTTGGACGAGATCAGCTTTTCGGCCACTGACCGCGGAGGGGAGACCGTCACGATCAATGCGGACTATGTGAAAAACGAACTCACCGACCTTGCCAGCAATACGGATCTCTCCAAATTCATTTTGTAGGGCGTCTTTTTCTCGACCGTCATCCCGGACGACAACTTGTTGGCGAGCCGGGATCCATTGGGCATCTCAACGCGGCTCGTAATCAGAGTGGACCCTGGGTCAAGCCCGGGGTGACAGTCTGCGCTAGCGGTCGCGACACACCCTTTATGGTTTCCCAAACCTTAACGAAATCGCGCCCTGTTGCTCAGCCGTGACGACAATTCGCGATAGGCGAGTCTTTGACAAACACATTGTTTGCGGTGGACTCATTTCGATGACCAAAATCTTGCATGCTGTCTCGTCCTGACACAAAAGCTGAATCCGGGTTCATTTGTCGATTGGGGTCATTTTGACCTCAAAAAGGGATATTTGGTCGAAGATCGGGGTCGTTTCGAAGGGTTTGGTCTCTATCGCGGCCCTGGTTCGCTCAAAGCGATTCGAAGCCGAAATGATTATCTCGCGCCGGACTCATTTTTCAGGAGGGCCAACAGACGGTCCAAGGCGTCGCTGTCGAGATTGCGGATATCCCGCGCCAATCTATTGGCTGCCTCCGTTGCCCGTGGGTCCAGACCGCCGGTTTCTACCGTCACCTTAGGATGGGAGAGCCGGGCGAGTTCAACCAGCTCCTCTGCATCGTCCCAAATGAGCCCCAAATGGCCAATAATCTTCTGAATCAGGTGAAATCCGGGTCGCCCCCGGCGGCCATGTTCCAGCGCAGAGAGATATGCCGCACTCACGCCCACCGCTTCGGCGAGCCTTGAGAGGCTTTCGCCTTTTTCTTCGCGAAGTTCACGAAGTCGGACGCCAAAAGGGGTCATCGGTAGCGCCTCAGCCAAAGATAAAGCGCACCGCCACCGCCATGTTTTGGATGGGCCGGTTGAAACCCGGCCACATGGGTCCGGAATTGGGGTTCATTCAGCCAGCGGGGCACCATGTCTCTCAGGACGGAGCGACGATCGGGATCGGCATGGAAATTTCGGCCATGGAGCATATGCCCCTGGGCTCCTTTTCCGGTGATGACCAGAACAAGCCGTTTTCCCTGAGCCCGGGCGTCAGCTACGAAGCGCAAAAGGGTCGGTTCGGCGGAGTGCCGGGTAGCTCCGTGCAAATCAAGGCGCGCATCGGGCGTTAACTGACCCCGAACCAGCCGTTTGGCGATGCGATTGTCCAAGGCATTGAGCGGAGGGATAGCCGGGGGCCGTTTTGACGTTGGTGCCTGACTTGGTATGTGAGCACCGGGACGCTTCGCTTGTTTTGGTAAGGGAACGATTTTTTTGGACGGTTCTGACGCCGCCTCATGGGGGTCTGCGACTTCTTGCTTGCGACCCGGCCGGGGCGTCGCATCCTCCGTCACTTTTTGCCAAAGTGCCGCTTCGTCCCGCGTTAAGCTTCTGCGGCGGGTCTTGGGTCTTTTGCGGTCATACCCGGTAGGGGTTGAGAAATCGGTCGGTTTTCGCGCCACCAGCCCTACCTCTGTTTGGCAGCGAGCGGCGTCGGCAAGAGCACCCAGAAGCGGCCATCCGCTTTCATCTCGCCCGCCTTTGCGCCTGCGGCCGCCCCTGAGCCCCAGAAATAGTCGCCACGCACCGCGCCCCGAATAGCTGAGCCTGTGTCCTGAGCCACCATCAATTTCTGTGTGGGATCAGTGTCGCCCGGCAAAACAGCCTCCAACCAAATGGGCGCACCCAGCGCATGAGTGCGCCGATCGACCGCGAGGCTGCGGCCCGGTGACAGAGCGACACCGCCCGCACCGACGGGCCCAAGGCCTGGACCGCCCAAATCTCTGCGGTTGAAAAAGACGTAGGATTGGTTCGCTTCCAGGACCGATTGCATCTCATCGGGGTTTGCTGCCAGCCAATCACGGATGCTCGCCATGGAGACCGCTTCGCGGGAAAGGGCGCCACGTTCAATCAAAACCTTGCCGATGGCGGTGTAGGGGCGGCCGTTTTTTTCGGCAAATCCCACCCGAGCGACGGACCCATCAGGCAGCTTAAGCCGCGCAGAGCCTTGAATATGGATGAAAAAGGCATCGACCGGGTCTTTCACCCAGGCGACGGCCAGGTTGGCAGGATCAAGCGCACCGCGATTGATGGCCGCTCTATCAGGGTAAGGGACAAAGCGTCCGCCTTCCAAACGGCCCCGAATGGTCTCGCCTTTGAGAGACGGATCGAATTCGCCGAGATCGAGTCTTTGCAGGTCGCTCGGTTTCGCCATGAGCGGTGTCTGGTAAGGGCCTTTTCGGACCAGGCTCGCCTCAATTTCGGGTTCATAATAGCCGGTCATAAGACCGTTCTGTCCGTTTTCAGCTGTTACTGCGAAAGCCTGAAACCCTTTTTCAAAAAACCCGCGTGGGTCAGCGGCTGCGCCCGCGGACAGGGCCACCCGGCAGACCGGCTGCCAGTCGCCGGTGGTGCCATAGTCGATGGCGTCGCCGGTTTTCACATCAAGAACTCTTGTGGAGGGTGCGGCAAGGATGCGGTCACAGGACCTGCGGAACGCGTCCAGCGCAGCCCCGTGGTCATCGCTCTCCCAGCCAGGTAGGGCTTCAAAGGCGGTTTTCGACAAGGTAGGGCCAGCTGGATCACTCACCTGATCCTCCCCTGGCGTATCGGGGGGCGCATCGGGGGGCATATCCGGGTCGGTGCAGGCTGCAAGCCCCAGAAACAGGCCAAAAATGAGCGTTGAAAATAGGTATTTCGCAGTAGGACCCGCGTGAGATTTAGGCACCACTGGGCACGTATATGCCGATACTGGAGAGGCCGGGCCATTCAAGGTCACGTAACCCGGGACCGATTACGCGCCGCCCGTGGCGACCAGGTGCCAGTTCGGGTCGCGGCTGGTGATATCGCGCTCGAAGGTCCAAATATCGACAACTTCGCGCACGGTGACAGGATCTCCCTCGATCACCACTCCATCCTGATTTTTTGTCGAAGAGGTTTGCTCACTCACGAATTTGACTGTGATGAGGGACTGATTGCCGTTCACCAATGCTTTCACAAATTCCCCTGATTTGAGGCCAATAAAACTCATCTCAATGGTTTCGCCGCGCTTTTCGCGGGCATCAATCGCACCGTTGAAGCTTTCAAAAACTTCCGCGGCCAAAAGAGGCTGCAAGGTCTTGCGGTCACCTGCCGCAAAGGCTGTGACAATCATCTCATACGCGAGCTTCGCACCGCCGAGGAATTCATCCCCGTCAAAGCGGCGGTCCGCCAGAGTGAGCTCCGTCAATTGCTGTTCAATCTCAGAGCCTGGCTCAACACCGCGAATTTGCGGTGCGGGCGCCTCTGTGGCTGCGTCACGCGGCGCATCCGCCGTACGGGAGCCTGGCAGGTTGATCACATTGTCCTTGTCATTGTCTTGAGACTGTTCGTGAGCGGCGTAGGGATCAAACGGCCGTCGCTCTTCGCCTGTACGGCGGCCAAGCACGTTGCGCAGCTTCAGGAAGACCACAATAGCGACCACCAGAAGGATCAAATTGATAATGCTAAAGTCGCTGCTCATAAAACGATTGCTACCTGTCACTGGGGTCAACTGCCGACTTCCGGATGCCGACGGACCCGCACGGGGAGGGCGCACCTTCTTTGCATCAAGCCTGTTTGAAACAAATGTGAGAGCGCTTATCTGTTGAGGGTAATCTAGGGCATATAGTGTCGCATTACCACTGATTGCCCGTTTGAGCGGCCGTGTTTTGTTTGAAATCAACTGAACCCGTCTAATCTGGTGTTTTCCTGTCTGGTGTTTTTGGGTCCCAGTGCAGCCCGTCGACAATCAGACCCACCAATAGGTCCTAAATGCCCTTTGTTTTTCTCGCTTTTGTCCTTGTTCCAATTGCGGAGATTGCTGTCTTCATTGAAGTCGGCGGCATTATTGGTCTGTGGCCGACGCTCGGGATCGTTATTCTCACCGCGCTGATCGGGACCAGCCTCCTGCGCGCCCAGGGCCTTGCAGCGTTCGGCCGCGCCCAGGCGGCCATGAGCGAGGGACGACTGCCGGTCGAGGAGGTGGTGCACGGCTTTTGTCTGGTGATTGCTGGCGCGCTTCTGTTAACCCCCGGATTTCTCACTGACATTGCCGGATTTCTGCTCTTTGTCCATCCGGTCCGGTTGATGTTGGCGCGGGCCGCCATGAAGTGGTTTGCAAAACATGGCACCGTTCATGTGCATTCCAATGCCGGGTTTGGTCATCCCCCGCCCGGGAGCAACCCCCGCGGGCAAACGCCTGACGCAACAATTGTCGAGGGAGAAGCGGAGGAGGTGGATAGCCATCCTCCTGCCGCCCACAATGATGACGCACCAGATGATGGTTCACCGGTCGGCCCAACTTCCGGCCCTGGCCGATGGATCCCTCCTAAAGACTCCTAGCCATCAGCGCTTGTGAAACGCCCATATTCCGTGATAGCCACAGTCCGCAATTCAGAGCGGTTCGCCTTTCGACTGGTTTAGGTGAACCGCTCTGATAGATTTTTCTAGCGCATTTCTGAACGCTGAAGTCTGCAGCTTCAGCTGGAGATGCTCTGTAAGCGGGCAGGTCACTTGACCCGCAGAACGGGAGACGGCATGGCAGAGACAGATCAGACGGAAGCAGGAAACGCAGGCAGTGACGGTCAAGCTGGTCCGCAGCTTCGGGTGATCACTCAATATGTGCGGGATCTTTCCTTCGAAAGCCCAAACGTACCTGGAAGCCTCGCGCCGCAGGATGATGCGCCGCAGATCGGTGTCAATGTGGACGTTGGGGTGAACCCACTTGCCGAAACCGACTTCGAAGTCGTGCTGAAGCTGAAAGTGGACGCGAAAGTAAACGGCAAGCAGCTCTTTCTGACCGAGCTCGAATATGCCGGTGTTTTCAAAGTTGCCAACATTCCTCAGGAAAGCATGCAGGCGGTTTTGCTGATTGAGTGCCCGCGGCTCATTTTCCCCTTTGCGCGTCGTATTATCGCCGACGTCACACGAGACGGCGGCTTCCCACCTTTGATGGTCGATCCGATCGATTTCGCGCAGCTGTTCCGTCAGCAGATGCAGGCACAGCAGGAAGCCGGGGAAAAGGAACGTCCTGACGCTT
>NZQM01000064.1 GCA_002695905.1 Parvibaculum sp. | reverse complement strand
TAGAAAAACAATTTACTAAATCAAGACAAGAAGAATCACAAGTAGAAGAAACTGAATCAACACCTACAGAAGATGCTAAAGAAGTTGTAGAAAATGTTGGTTTAGATTTTGATGCTATGAGTAATGAGTATATGGAAAACGGACAACTGTCTGATGAAACATATGCACAACTGGAATCAAAAGGTATTCCTAAAAATATTGTAGATTCTTATATACAAGGTCAACAATCAATAGCTGATGGTGTTAAAGGTGACATTTTTAATACTGTAGGTGGGGAACAAAACTACCAACAGATGACAGAATGGGCAGCCGATAACATGAATCAAGCTGAAAAAGATGCGTTTAATTTAGCTGTTAACTCAGGTGATTTAGCACAAGCTAAACTAGCTGTAGAAGCATTAAATGCACGTTACAAAAATACAGTCGGAGTAGAGCCAAACTTAGTTGGGGGTAGACCCTCAGAGTCTGTGGACGTTTATGAAAGTTGGGCACAAGTTACAGCCGATATGAAAAAACCTGCTTACGTCAAAGACCCTGCCTTTAGAGCAACGGTAGAGAAAAAACTAGGACGAAGCAAAACTCTAGCATAGTCTTCCTAACAAGGAAGCTATCAGTTCAAAACATCAAACCAAAGACTAGACCCTTGCGAGGATACTCATGTGTAAGGTAGGAATGTTGGAACGCAATTTTAATTTCAACTTTTTACAAGGAGACATTTATTATGTCAAATGCAACAATATCAGATATTGGTAAAGTCAATAATGCCAGTACTGCTGATGCTCTGTTTCTAAAACAGTTCTCTGGGGAAGTATTAACTTCTTTCGAGCAGACTACTGTTACAGGTGACAAGCACATGATACGTACAATCGCATCAGGTAAGTCTGCACAGTTCCCAGTTATGGGTAGAAGTTCTGCTGCATACCATACCCCAGGAAATGAGATTGTAGGTACAGCCCTAAATCATAACGAGAAAGTTATTACTATTAATGACCTTCTAATCTCTAACCACTTCATTGCAAATATTCAGGAAGCTAAGAATCATTATGATATTCGTTCTGTATATTCATCAGAGATGGGTAGAGCACTAGCTTTCCAAATGGATAAGCACGTTCTTCAAACTATGCTTCAAGCTGCTGCAGGAACTGCAAACGTAGGTGACTCAGGTTACGAAGCAGGTACAATTATTACAGATTCTGATGCTAATACAAATGCTGCTTCATTGATTGGTTCAATATTTGATGCTGCTGAAGCACTAGATGACGGTTATGTACCATCAGAAGGAAGATTCTGTTATCTAAAACCTGAACAGTATTACCTATTAGCTAATGCTACTAATGCTGTTAATGTAGACTTCTCAGGTAGAGGTTCTATTGCTGAAGGTACAATTCCTCAGTTAGCAGGTATTAACCTAATTAAGACCCCACATCTACCAACTGGTAATATTACTGGTACTGGTACAGATGCAGGTGGTGCAGGTGGAGCACAGGTAGTAAACGCATCTAATACTGTTGCTATTATTGCTCATACTTCTGCTGTAGGTACAGTTAAGTTAATGGATTTAGCTGTTGAATCAGAGTACGACATCCGAAGACAAGGTACACTAATGGTTGCAAAGTATGCAATGGGTCATGGTGCACTACGTCCAGAGGCTGCAGTACAAATTCAAACTGCTTAATTTTAATCATAGCGAGAGTCATTTATTTGGCTTTCGCTTTTTTTTACAGGATTGATTATGTCAACTACACCAACAACACAACTCGAAGCAGTTAATATTATGTTAGCTACTATAGGTGAATCTCCTGTATCTAGTTTAGATGATGCTCAACTTGTAGATGTGTCTATTGCTAAATCAATACTAGATGAAACTTCTAGGTCAATACAATCTCAAGGACTACATTGCAATTCTGAGCATGAATATCCTATTGTTCCCAATACAGATGGTGAACTAACTGTGCCTAGTAACTGTGTCAAGATAGACACTTGTGGCTCAAGCTATGATGTTGATGTGGTTCAAAGAGGTACAAGACTATATGACCGAAAGAAGTTTTCTTTTACTTCTTTTGAAGGTACATATTATGTAGATATGGTTTTACTTTTAGATTTTGATGACTTGCCAGAACACGTTAAAAGATACGTTACAGTAAAAGCTGCAAGAAGATTTCAAGGAAGATTTATGGGTTCAGATACTTTAGGTGGATTCTCTGAAAAAGATGAATCAGAAGCTATGGTTTATTTTGAACAATGTGAAGCACAGACAGAAGACAACAATATGTTACTTGATAACTATGATGTTTCTAAAATAGTAATTCGTGGAGCACCACGCAGAGCAGTAAGGTGACAATATGCCTCTCGTTAGTACAGGACTACCTAATCTCTTAAATGGGGTTAGTCAGCAACCATCTACGTTGCGACAAACTACACAGGGGGAAAGTCAAGTTAATGGGTTTTCATCTATCATAGATGGTTTAATTAAAAGACAACCTACAGAACACGTTGCTAAAATAATAAACTCTGCAGTAAGTGGAGCAGCAGTTCACGTTGTAAATCGTGATGAATCTAACCAATACATTATTGTTGTTACTGCAACCAGTAGTTCAGCAACTATACAAGCCTTTGATTTAGCAGGTAATTCTGCAACAGTAAACACACCTAATGGTACAACTTACTTACATTGTACTAATCCTCAAACAGATTTAGCTTTTGTAACAGTAGCTGATTACACTTTTATAGTTAATAAAACTAAAACAGTTGCTATGACTACTGCAACAGTATCTGGTTCGGTAAGTAGTAGTGTACAAGAATTTGCTGATTTACCTACGAGTGCTTCTGTAGGTGATGTACATGAAATTATTGGTGACCAAAATAATAACTTTGATAATTACTTTGTAAAAGCATTAAGTGCTAATACCTATGAAGAAACTGTAAAACCTGGGATTGTATATCAATTAGATAATACTACAATGCCACATAGTTTAGTTTTAACTTCAGGGTCATTTACATTTAATAGACAAACATATGCTGAAAGAAGTGCAGGAGATTTAGATTCTAACCCTAACCCATCATTTGTAGGTAGAAATATTAATAATATATTCTTTTACAAAAATAGATTAGGTTTATTGTCAGATGAAAATATTATATTTAGTCAATCATCTGAGTTCTTTAATTTCTTTGCAACAACAGTAACTGCAGTTTTAGATGATGCACCTATAGATGTTTCTGTAAGTCACACTAAAGTATCTATCTTAAAACACGCAATACCATTTAACGATTCCCTAACATTATTTAGTGACAACACACAGTTCACTATTGAGACAAGTGGAATACTTACACCTAAAACAATATCAATAGTACCTAGTACGGAGTTTGAAAATGATACAAAAGTTTCGCCTGTTGCTTCAGGGAATTACTTATATTTTACGTCTAAGCGAGGAAACTTTACGTCTGTTCGTGAGTATTACGTGGAAAGCGATACGGTCATTGTGGATGCTGCTGAAGTCACTAGCCATTGCCCTAAGTACGTACCTAAAAACGTGGTTAAATTAGCTTCATCATCCAATGAAGATATATTAGTAGCCTTATCAAGTGAAGACCGTTCCAAGTTATATATCTATAAATGGTATTGGCAAGGGACAACTAAGTTAGTATCAAGTTGGTCTGAGTGGCAGATGCACACAGGCTCAAGTATTCTTGATGTAACAATATTAGAAAACGATTTATTCTTTGTAATAAGTAGAAGTGATGGAGTATTCATTGAAAAATTACAGCTTCAATATCCTAATGATTCTGGGCTTACTTTCTGCAGTCGTGTTGACAGGAAAGTTACAGTCTCAGGTTCTTACAATTCAGGAACAAATACAACAACTTGGACATTGCCATACGTCTATGACGGAGAAGTCAAAGCAATAAAGTCTGGAGCATGGTCAAACAGGAAGGGTACTGATATAACAGTAACCAGACCTACAACATCTACAGTTGCTGCTACAGGAAACTATTCTGCAGCTACAGTAACTATAGGGATACCTTATACATTTGAATACCAATTCTCAGAACAACACGTTAGAGAGAATCAAGGTAAACAATCTGTACAATCAGGAAGATTACAATTAAGAACTATGAGAGTTAACTACGAAGACTCTGGGTTCTTTAAAGTACAAGTAACACCTGAAGCTAGAAATACAAACACATATGAATTTAGTGGTAACGTAATAAATAGTCCATCAACGACTATTGAAGACGTAAACATTTCTGATGGCACATTCAGATTTCCAATTCAATCTAAGAATGACAGAGTAACAGTAAAGATAATTTCTGATAGTTATTTACCATGTTCTTTTCAATCTGCTGAGTGGGAAGGTTTTTATACCATACATTCACAGAGGATATAGATGAATACATATATGATAGATGATACAACTATAGTGAGTGTTGTTGAAGCTGACCCTATGGATGCTTTAGTTCTAGCACCACGTTTAAGAAAACCTGACCTTATTGAAGTAACAGCAATGGGGCACACACCATTCAAAGCATTAATGCAATCATTTGAATTACCTAATTGTCAAGTGTATTCAATATTAGAAACTAAAGCTGAAACTCAACAATCTAAAGTTATAGCTATGTTTGGTGTAGCTGATTCGGTTGAAGTTCCTGAATATGGTGTACCTTGGATGTTAGCTTCTAATGAGTTAGAAGAATACTCAAGACCTTTTCTACGTTATTGTAGGGGTTGGATTAAAAAACTTGAAGACAAATATGACGTTCTCTACAACATGGTTCATTGTCAAAATGCTCAAGGCATGAGATGGCTACAATGGTGTGGATTTGATATTAAAACATCACGCACATATGGTGCAGGGGGTGAAGACTTTTACCTATTTATAAGAGAGAAAAAATAATGTGTGACCCAACAACAATGGTAGTAATGCAAATAGCATCTGGAGTTATGACTTACATGGCTGCTGACCAACAAGCTAAAGAGCAAACTAGAAGAAATAATGCAATAGCTAAAGAAGCTGACAGAGCCTACAACGAACAAATTAAAATGATTGATAGGCGAATGGAAGAGGAAAAAACTGCTTCTGTTCAAGCTGAACAAGATGTTATGGCAGATGCTCGAAAGAAAAAAGCTACAGCTATAGCTTCTGCAGGTGAGTCTGGTGTTGCAGGTATTTCAATAGATAGTGTATTACATGAGGTTGATTACCAAGAAGGCACAGTTTTAAGTAGAAATCTTACTTCAACTAAAAATACTATGGCTAAACTTAATGATGATAAAACACAAGCATACTCACAAATGGCAGGTAGATATAATTCTTTATCATCTGTAGTACAACCATCATTCTTAGGAACAGCTTTAGAGGTAGGTACAGGATTAGCTACAGACCTTAAATTTGATTCAGGTGGTAACTTAGCATTTAGAAACGCATAGGATTTATTATGGCAACACAAAGAATACAAACTTCTGATGTAAAGGGTTTTGGTTCATATACCAGTACACCTGCTGCTCGTGGTTTAGATACCTTCAGAGGTGCTCCTCAAGTTAACAAAGACAGCACATTATCACAATTAGCTAGTGCCTTAAAAGTATCTAGTCAAAATCTTATGAAGACTGCAGTAGATGAAGAGAAACAAAAACAACAATTACTACTAGCAAAGAAAGAAGTGTTAGCTAAAAGAATTAAAAAAGAGTCTGCAGGTAACAAAATAAATGCTGTAAAAATTAGAGAGATAGTACCTGAAGCATCAGAAACAACTTCTATGGCTATTGCTGAATTTATGGGAAACAACCAAGCTAAAGTAGATGCAAATAACTTTATTGAAAGATTAAGAAACGAAGAACCTGATATATTTAATAACAAAGTAGAATTAGACAAGAGGATATTTGAAGAAAGAAAACGATTGTCTGATATTCACGAAGGTTCTGACTTCTATCAGAGTGGTGTACTGCAGGGTTTTGATGCAGTTATAAGTCAAAACAATTCTGCATGGACAGCACAAAGAGCACAGTTTCAATTAGGTGAAGCTAAAAAATATATGTATGGTGAAGTCTATAGAAATCTACAGATAAATGGTGCAAAGGCATTTGAAAAAGGTGGTGCTATTGACCAACTAGATAACAAAAACAAAAGAGTATCTCCATTAAATAATGCAGAAATGAAAAAGCAAATAGTAGATGCAACTATAGAATTAGCTATAAATAATAAAGATACAGATATATTAACTAAATTACCTAAGAAATACTGGAGTGGTGAAACAGCAAGTAGACTACAGGATACAACAAATAAAATTAATAAGTTAAAACTTAGTGAGTTTACTGCACAAAAAACTGCACTTGCACATAAAAGAAAAGAGAATCTTAGAGACTCTAAAAATGAAATAATGAAAAATCATCTTGAGGGAAACCCTAGTGTTTTAGATAAAAAAGACCCTAATTATTTTGAACTAGTAGCTTATCAGATAAACATACAAAATAATGCTCTTATACCTAAGTCCAAAAGTGTAGCAGTAGCAACAAAGCTAGAGTCATCTATTCTAACTAATGCTTCTGAAGGTGGTTCTATGAGTAGTGTTCACTCAAGTCTTGATAATGATGCTTCAGAAAGTGATGTAATTGACCACATCCTTTCCAGAACTGATTTACACCCTACAGAAAAAACTGCATTGATTGCTAAAGTACCAACTTTATTTGAAGGTGCTAACTTAGTTTTTAGCCCACAAGTAAATAAAAATTACGAGTTAGGTATCAAAGAAGAAATGGGGGAGTTTATGAAGAGTGCTTTTGCAGGAGCAAACAAAGCACTTGGAATTAGAACTCAAAGTGTTGTTAAAAATGTGTACTACAATACTATAAGACAAGAAGTTAAGGCTTACATAGAAACTGAAAATGAAATACCAAAAGGTGCTAAGTTTTTAAACATTATAGAAAAAGCTGACAAAAAAGCAGGTGACTCTTTAAAGAGATTTGTTTTAGAAGCAGGTGGAATTTTAAATGAACCAGTTACTAATTTGTAAATTAAGGATGATTAGATGGCAGAAAAGAAATTGTTTCGATACGAAGGGAAGCTATATAGATTAGATAGTTCTCTTTCTGATGATGAAGCCAGAACAAAAATACAAAATCATTTAAAGGAAAATCCTACTACAACCACTACAACTACTGCAACTACTGACAATTCTCAAAAAGTTTCAACCAATGAACCTATCTTTACTGCTAGGTTT
>NZQM01000063.1 GCA_002695905.1 Parvibaculum sp. | reverse complement strand
TCTCCAACGATATGATCTGGATCGGAGATGCCGTGGTCAAGAATACTGTCATGCCACATTTTTACAACAGCATCAACCGAATGGCAATAACTTATCGCCTCTTCAATTGTGATGGTTTCTTTGCTAATATCGGAACGCAATACTTCGTCATGAGGCGTACCTCGAAGCATCAATTTGTGTAGCGTCTTCATTCGCTCATCACCCCTGCGGCGATTAGCCTTGATTTTAATTGCGACCATTCGGAGGGAGATTTTTCAACGAAATACTCCTGCATGACTGTTAGGACTGAAACAGATTGTCGGTCATCGATTGATTCGGCCTTTTCCATCCACTTTGCAAGTTCGAGAAGAGTATCACGAATTTCACGATGTCCTTTGAAGACTGTTTCAACATCCCTCATATTGACAATTTCCTCCTCATCATCAAATTGATTTTCAACATGATCAAGAACACGCCCCATGAGCCGATCCAATCGATTAAGATTCTTTTCAACTCGTTGCAATGATTCATGAACACTTTTCATGGCCGAAGGCAATGCATCGATGGAAACGTGTTGCTGAATAATCGGTTTGGTGTGTTTTTCCATATGATTTGAAATAACGCTACTGGCTACATCCAACTCTGTTGCAAAATCGTCAATCCCCGCATGGCCTTCCAGGATAGCAGCCTCAATCTCTGCTCTGTTCGGATCCGTACACAAGGGGCAATCATGATTGCTATTGTTGTAGTATTCGCCCGAATGACGGCGCATATGGCGGTGTGATGTTCCATCCGCCCATTGATTCAATCGATCAATTTCTTCGACATCATGAATGCCTTTACGAATCATTTCTTCAAACGAATCTCGATCTGGATGTTGACAGAACGGGCAATTCTTCCGAGTCTGCCGCCCTGCCATACTCTGCTCCACACGCCCTGCCCTTAATTGGATTTGTCATGGTTTTTGTGTTGATGGCAACGATTGTTGTATTTTTTGGATCCTGCGCTTTGGCACGGCTTGCCTGATTTTGTTATTGCGCCACACTTTGTTTTCTTACCAAGAATGATCTTGACATCATCAAAATCAAAATCGCCATCACCGTCTTGATCGAAACGTCGAAGAATCGGACTGTATGGCAACGGATTGTATGCTCGAAGCCCCATATTCCTTGAGGCATTACCGAAAGGAGGCAAATTGTCGAACTGCAATCGAGAGGGTGAACATCAGCCCTAAAGCCCCCAAAAGAACTTGACCAGAAGTCAATGAACTCCCCTTCCAAACCAGCATCACAAACAATGCCAGCATGAATGATAGAATGTAAATCATCGTTGCACTTTCGACCAGCATTTTGTTTGGACTCAATAACTCAACGGTCTGTCCGTACATATTCGTTTGATTTGGTGATCTGGATTCATCGTCTTGTGTCATAGTACCGCCGCTCCCATTGTTGCGCCCTTAGCCATTGTTTGTCCAAAACCGCCTTGCTGCTGAACTTGATTCCCAAGCATACCTCCAAGGAGGCTTCCAAAGAACCCAGGTTGTTGCGGATTCATCATTCCTCCCATGGTGTGCGCTTGTAGGAACATCTGTTTCTGTTGTTCATTCATTTGCAAAGTTTGTTGTGCAGATGCTTGCAATCGAGTGAGGGTGAGTCCAAGATTTTCAGGAGACATTGTGTTGATTGAAGCAGGGAGACTGGCTGCATCTAAGGTCATCAATCCATTTGCTTCATCCAATTTGAACGAAACAGAGGAAAAGAATTCTTTCACAGACAGGCGAACGATTTCACCGATCAACTCCATCATCAAAGGCATATTTTGAGTCGTCATGAATTGAGCCATAGGATCATAAAGAGAAAGCAGACGTGCGGTTGCCGTGATTGGGTCATTTGCCATTTGCTGCATCATAGGATTTTGAGCCATTTGCATACCCATCATTGATGGATCCATTCCCATTCCCATTCCCATTCCCATGCTGTTCATTTGCGTCGGTGCGCCGAATTGTTGAGTCGGCTGTGTTTCATTCTTTGAGAACCATCCCATAATCATCCCTCATTCGTTGGCGTTGTTGAGCCTTGTTGCTGCCCCAATATAGCGTTGTTCATTTGATTTTGCATATTTCCACCCATTCCCATTGCGTTTCTTTGAGCCAGTAAGGTTTCCGATTGAATTGCTCGAAGATCAAATGTGATGTGTACCAGATCAACAACACCAGTCGAAGGGTTAGGCAATTGCGTCAAATGAATGCCTTTGCTATGTTGAGCGTCTTTGTGAATCATTGCAAAGAATTGATCATACTTCAACAATGAATCGGGTGTGCTTCGATTTGTCTTCGTTGAACCTGCTGCCATCAATGCCCCCATACCTGGGATTTTGGTGAACTTTGTTCCCTTGCTTGCAAAACGTTTGAATCCTTGAGATTCCAAATCATGTTCTTGCAATATGGATCGTAGCGTATGATAAATGTGCAGATGTGCAGGGCAAAGGGTGCTATTCATCTCATCGCCGTGATCACCGTGCGTTCGAGCCAGAGGCTTTTTTGCATTTCCCGTATCTTCATCAAACCAATAAATGTCGGCCAATGAAAGTCCTGTCGATTCGTCAACAATGTGTGCATAAGCATTATCGCCTTCAAGGAAACGTCGAATGTCAACTCCACAACAAGCACATTCATGTGCAGCATTGTATCGGTAAATTTTGAAAAGACCCAAGTTGTAAGAAGGTGGCCTTAACGCTTTACGGAGCATTTTGATGTTCTTTTTGCGAGCCTTTGCAGGATTCTTTGGATTTGACTTCAATTGGATCTCAACAGTTGGAATCAATTGTTCTTCCCCAACATCTCCTGTTGATCCAGCACTTGCCATCTCAGCACGTTGCTGAGTCTTCAACAATTCATAGGATACTCCTGATTGTTGAGCCACACCTCGAAGTTGTTCGTCGGACAGTCCTCGAAGAGAGATTCCCCCTCCGAACGAAAAAGGGTTGAACGCCCTTGCATTCCACGCCATTAACCCTGCCATAACTGACAACATCATAAAGGCATCGCTACATAGATTGGAGTAATTCAGTCAATGACTTTTCCACGTTTATGCCATGCTGAGAGGATACTGCTTTGATTTCTGCACGGATCCCCGCCCTCCTCAATCGTTTCAATGATTCACGGTACGGGGCAACCACAGGATGTTCCTTCTGCATACCGTACTCCCAAAGGTTCTGGGCGTTTTGATCCCACCAAACATCGATCTTATTCACCATTAAACAAAACAATCGAGGAACATATTTTTTTGAGTTCCGTCTTGATTTTCTTGAAATGTTCTTGCTAAGATCCTTTTTGATGATATTGTCCACCAAATAGGCCAATCCCGCAGCAGAATCAGCAGCAAATTGAGGAGAAGTCATTGATCTGTGATCGACCATGTAAATGATCAATTCCACTTTCCTCCCAAACATATCATCGACCCAAAGGTTGCGGAACATATGATCTCCCGCCAGGTCAGTTGTTTGAACAGGGGTTTTGTCTTTCTTATACCGTATTTTTTTCCGAGTTGCGGTTGGATCCTGAAAACCAGTTGATGTTTTTGCTTTTGGATGAGAGGTGCGAAAGTGCAAAGGTATCGGCTCAATATCACCAGGCACGGTGAGATATTGATCGAGAGTTGTTTTTCCAACCAAAGAAGGCCCGTATATCCCAACTCGATACGGTTTCAAAACACGGTACATTGCATAAAGTGCAGATGTCGATGCCATCAACATATGCCCTGCGATAAGGGCTGACATCAAAGACCACCTATCCGCTTAATCCTTTGAAAAAATCGACCACATCGGAAGGGGATACTCCCAAGATTTCCAATCCGAACAGAATAGCAAATGTGAGAGCGATCCCTCCGATCAAAGCAACAACTGTTCGTACCCATCCTGCAACTCGCTCCATTTTTCGCTCATACGCATTTTCCGCCAGGATCTGCGACATGGCTTCGGTTTGACGCTCTTGCGTTGTTGTGAAAGGCCACATAAGGATACCCCCTCAGTCTTGGAATTTTTGGTCTTCTTCTTTCTTTTGGGGAACGCCGAACTGTTGGATTTGGGCTGGCCCTTGTTGTTGTTGCTGCCAATAATTTCTTTTGTTGGCTCGACGCTGATGAAGTCGTTGTTGACCACGCATCCACTTGTCCACTTGGTTTTCCTTTGCGAATTCGGCTCGCATAGCAAGTGAATCTCGAACACCACCCACATGGAATAAAACCATGGCCGTACAAAGGAATCCAAAACAGATCAATCCGTATTGCAATCCCATTTCAGCAGGTCCAGCATCTGGGAGATACCAACCCATGTGTGATACTGCGACAGATGTTCCCGTCAAAAGTGCTTGCCATAGAAGCATAGCGATCAAGTTCACATCGATTCTGTTTGAATCCTCGCCTACATAGGGAGCGGGATAATACTGTGGCGGTTCGTTATTTGGTTTATTCATTGTATTTCATCTCCTTTGCTCTTGTTTTGAAAGTAAAAAGCGAGAACATGATTCATAAAAGAGGACTTCGATTCTCGGCCTCTTTCGCTTTCCATTTTCTTGAAAAGATCTTCTCGCATGACTACGGACACGTGTCGCCCCATAAGAACCTCTCATGGCTCACACCTATATGAGCGTTGAGATGTCCAACAACATGAAATAATTTGGCTGATGTGGCACTACACATGAGCAATGCGCCAACGATCCTTGTTGCAGTTCAAACATTAAGATCATTCAATCAAGCCTTATCGGGAATGTCCTCCGATCAGGAATCTGTTGCAAATTGGATTCGACGCTATGCTGAGTCCGATTCTCGAAGCAGCACATTCCCCAAGGATGCGGCAATTGGTTTGCTTTCGCACTTGCAAAACCCCGTTTTTGCAAATGCAAACCTTACCTCCGAGCAACAGGCTTGGTCTGGATTGATGTCATCTGCTGAACAAATGCTCCAAGAAGAGAACAATTGGATCGGACAAAAATCTGCACAGCAAAACGCAACGACATTTACTCGGATGTTTGGAAGTGATTTGACATGGATTCAACTCTTCGCTCAGGCAAACAGCGTACCAAGCCATTGGACAAACGAATACATGATCAATTATTTGATCACAGAATTAAGATCCTGTCAAGGGTCATCTGGAGCGGGAGCAATACCTCACACGGCTTTGGCTCCGAATGTTTCTCAAAACATCCCTTAACCCATTTGATCCCAAACGTTTTGGAAAATGTCTTGATCAATGTTAGCCATGCCCATTAACTCCGACTTTTTCCCTCGAACAGCACCTTTGCCACCGCTGGTTTCCTTTCTTTGAAGTTCATGGATGTCAAAGCCCATTTGTTTCATTGGGTCAACGATGGCAGGTTCAAATGAATTGAATACAACAGTTGGGAAAGCATTGCTTTGCAATGCCTCAATCATAGCAAGAGTCTTTCTTTGATCATCCATTGTGAAGAAATTTAATGCCCCTTCTTCTCCCAAATATGGAGGATCGAGAAGAAACATATCGTCGGCGGGGTCAATTCCAATGTCCGATGACAACTGTTCATCCAATGGTCGATTGATATATTCCCAGTTTTGCATGACCTCCGCCCAAGGATCCAACTTCCATCGACCTTTACCGCCCAAAAGCGTTTGCGGTCTAAACGTGTTCCCCTTTCCAGGCTTCAAACGATTTGGCTGATCCCCCATCATGTCAAAATAGGCAGACTCAAAACCTTGATCGATTGGCTTGTTTCCTGTAAATCGTATCGAACTATTCCATTTGTTGAAGTACGAAGGGGTTGAGGGAGAGTACCTAAGCAAACCGTTCATCGCCATATGTTGAAGAACCAAAAACAATTGATCTTTTCTTTGCCTTTCACTTTGGGCAATAACCCCAATTGCTTCTTTTTCACGGAGTTCATTGAATTCCTGTCGCAATTCATAGAATTTTGGACCCATAAAGAAAGGCTTTCCTCCCATATCATCAACCATACTTTGTGGGATTTTACCAAGATCCATCATTTCGCCCGTTTGTTGATTGGGCATCATAACTGAATCACCTGCTTGATACGTGAATTCTTCTGGGTCAAATTCCAAAGATTCAGGATCTCGAATTAAGCGTTGATGAAATGATGCCAGATCAGGATTGATGTCCATGAGAACAGATCGCTCTGGCCTCATGCCCAAAGAAAGACCCGATGCTCCGCCAAACGGTTCAATGACTCGACGATTAGGGAACATTTGTTTTAACGAACGACCAATTCGCTGATACTGGGGATTTGCTTTGTTGCCTTGGATTTTAATCGCAGGAGGCAACGATCCGCCCGTTTGCAAAGCCCTCAATGCTTTTTTGTATTGAGGATGCTCTTTGCGAATGTCCATGATCACACCTCCTTGCATTCGTCCCATGCTGCTTTGAAAATATCCATTGATCGTCGAATAATGTCGCCAGTAAGTGCCGTATCCCACAATTCCCGTCCAGCAGTTGTCAAATCATTTGGATCAAAATACAATCCGTGAGTCCCAGTTGCTATGCCTCGATCCAACGCAGAGACTGAAAAATCGTTCCCTGCGGTCAAAGAAAGAGGGACAGGGATTCCATCAAAGGTGTAGCCACTTCGAGGATCCGTGTATTCGACATAGCGTTGACCAGGGCGATTAGGCTGGAAGTCGCTCCACCCAATAGGAATCTGCAAAAGTGGATCAACTGATCCTGAAACACCGCCTCTCCTTGCTTCTCGCCACGGCATTCCAAAGTCCTGTCTCAAAGGCAGACGTTGTGAAGGTTTCCACTTTTGTTTTGGAGGCAATGATGAGTCTTTGATGTCATATACGGTGTATCCAAATCGAGGAGCCTCCCATGAACCCATCGCCATCATTGCATCTCCTGCTTGATTCCTTCCAAGTTGCATCTCTTCATGCATACCCAATATGTCCATTGGAGTTCGCTCACCAGAATACAGTTGTTGCAACTCATCGGGAGTCAAATCCCCTGCCGTCCACATATGTGCCGTTCGATTGGCATTCCCACGTGCATCCGTGTTCTTTTGTTTTCTCCCAAGCCAAGCATCCATCTGCTTATTTTCATTGACACGGAAAAATGGATTCCTCAAAGGAAGTGCATTTGCGATCCCAATTGTTTCTTGACCACCTCGAAGGATGCTTAATACGCCTGTGTTTGGCCTAATTTGACCCGTGTGAAGGTTCAAACCTGGTGCGATGTGAGGTACATTGATGTCGATATTGCGGAATGCTTCGACATTGTGAGGGCGACCCCATGTAAAACCGCCTTCTTTCAAATCCCTTAATTCACGGTTTTTCTTGCTCTCCAAGGGATAGGCAATCACGCCATCAGTTGATACTGTTCCCAGATCAACTCGATCACGCTCGTTTTTCAAAACGAGATCAAAGGCTTGATTGAATGCTGTCATTTTATCCCTCCTTCAATGTTTTACATAGTCAATGTTTTGAACATTGGGGCGATAACACGCATCGCATCTTGCATCCAAGCACGTCTTCGCAGGGTTTGCTTCATCTGTTGTTAAGCAAACCTCTTCTGGTCTTCGAGAAAGACTCTTATCGGAAACAACACTTGTTGTCAACAATTGAGGGAATTCTTCCATCATATCAAGGTATTTTTGATCCATCAACGGGACTCCTCTTTGCTCATTGAGATCATTGTCAAGTGTTTGATCAATATGGGGTATTGATAGTCTCAATGCCAAATTCGGTGGCAACGATCCTCTTGCCCCCATGACTCTGCGAACAGATTCCCATTCTCTTGTTGGAATCCAGTTGAATATGTCTGGATTTTTCTCTGCGATTGCAATCATGTAGGCCAAATGTTCGGGTGAATCAACATCTCCCGAATCATGCCATCGGAAATCTCCGAACGGTTGAGGAGCAACAGAAGGAATTTTGTGAGCGAGGGCAGATGCCCAAAGAGAAGGATCGCGTTTCAAAGCAGCATAGTTCCGAAGTAAATGTCTTTGAACATTGTTAGCCCCATATGTGAAGCCCATATTCCCTTTTGGATGAGCATAACAATTGTGGCATACTGATCCTGGAACCTCTCGAAGCCGTCCACCTACTTTGCACATATGCGTTGGAAGAGAATATGTTTGATTCAACATTTTACCTGGTGTCGAAAAGCCCCCTCCCATCGCTGCTCTTGCTTCTTGTTCTGCCGTCCATTTGCTTTCAGGCATGAATGGCGCAATGTCTCGCGCCGTCATGTCCAGATCTGCATCGATTTT
>NZQM01000062.1 GCA_002695905.1 Parvibaculum sp. | reverse complement strand
CCACCAGCAGCAGCTCCCCCTTTGCCAGCCGCAGCTTTAGTAGCAGCTGATGTTGCCATCTCTGTTCCCTTATTCATAGCAACATCCAAAGCTTTATCTTTAGCCATGCCAATACCCTGGTCAACTTTGCTAGGGTCTTCTTGAATTACAGGGGCGGCCGGGGTTTCAATATTTAAAATGCCAACTGGGGCTTTATCTGCTGAAGGCCCGCCATCCATTCTGCCAAAAGGATTCATTTTATTATCTATCAACATTACTTTCCTCCGCTTTGAGTAGTAGTGGATGATTTAGGTAAAACGCCAAACATGCCCCCAAGTCTTGATAACCCTTGATATTGGGCGTCAGCTTCAGCTTGTGCTTGTTGTTGCCCTGCGGCCCCAACCTGGCCTAGCATTCCAGCGCCGGTACCTTGAGCCCCTAATGCTGCTTGCTTCATAGCCATATCTTGTTGTTGTTTTTGAAGATCTATCCCTGCAAATTTAGCAGCTAAATCGTCTGTTAACCCTGCTTGATTAAGGGCTTGTCTCGATCCCCCAAGGTTACCCGTTCTTCCGGCAGCGCCAGCTAGAGCCCCTAGGGCCTTTTGCGCATCTGTTGTAGCAGCAGTTTTCATACCACTAAGATCAACGCCTCCGGCGGCTTGGTTTGCCATTAAAGTTTCTAACCCAGTTTGATTAGAGGCTGCTACTCTACCTGCTTCTTGAGCGGCTAGCTGATCTGCATTAAAGCCCGCTACTTTAGATAAGTCTCCCGCTTGTTGCGCCATTTGAGCTTGATTTAAAAACGGAGAAACATATTGTTCGTAAGCTTTATCGGCAACGCCACTAGTAGTAGTTTGGGATTTATCTTTTCCACCGCCTAAATGAGATACTTTATTAATGTCTACGTAAGCTACTTTACCATGTGATATTACTTCACTTGTTGACATATCGATAGTAACACCATCATAAATTTTTAATTTAGACATTATTGTCTCCTTTTAATTGTTTTCGCATAGTTGTATATTTTTCATTCCAACCTACTTTTGTTAAACCTTTGACTAAGCCCCTTCGTCCTGTAAATTCTAAATAATCTACTTGCGGAAACTTTTTAATCATTTTTTCAAATTCATTGGCCCATAGTGGAAAGTCTCCGTTTGCTATTCCACCTAAGGTAATAATGTGTATAGAGTTAAAATTGTTATACTCTAAAAATCTTGTAGTTGCTATTGCCACACTTTTGCAATGTTTACCAAGAATATCCCATACTTGAAATAGTCCAGGATTGGCTATTGCTTGCTGCACAATTTGGTATGCGGTCCATTCGCCGTCGCTATAAGTTAAGGCTTTATTAATATTGCCTTTTATTTCATCAAATCTTGATAAAAGCTCTTCGTCTTCTATTCGTTTTATAGTATACATAATTATCCCCGATTAATCATTCCACCGTTTTAATTCAAATATTTTTAACATTGTAGGATTGTTGTTTTTAAATACAATCCCAGCTACAACTAATGCAGCAAAATTACCTTCCCCTCTATCATAAATATCGTAAGATTTAAATCTCATTGATTCGGGATTATCGTCTAATCTTTGTTTTAAAGCTGTATCGTATGGTTGTGGTAAATCGTAATACTCAGCTACAGCATCTACCATAGATGAATTTTCAGCATAAAAGTAAAGTGTTTCTTGCTCATCTTCTATCCAACTTCTACCTACCCATAAATTAACTGCAGGGCACCTGTTACGATCTTCGTAATTAGTCCCTGTAGTTAAATTACCTATAATACTTCTCATTTCTTTTGAAGATTCGTAGTTTTCTATTTTTGTACTATTATCAGATAAGTTAGTAATAACACCTTCCCATTGAGCTATTGGATCACCACCGTCATCAATTCTTTTTTCTCTAAATTCTACTTTAGCAGATCCATCTGACCATTCCCCTAGAAAAATTGGTTTAACTGATGGGTCTAATTTAACATACCAACCACCGTGACCTAATAACTGACCGCCGTTGTAACGAACTTTAAACTCGTTAAAAGCAAACCAATGTCCTGCTGTTGATGAATCTACATTAGGATAATTAGTCATGTAATTAGGACTATCGTAATTAATGTATTCATCCCCGTTAGTTATAAATTCAAAAGCCATTAGTCATACCTCGAAGAATCTGCAATAATATAAGCGTTGCTTTGCAAGTTAATTGTTTTAGCTGTGTAAGGCATGGTGCCTGTAGAGTAACTACCACCCCCACCCCCGAACCAGCCACCTGATTCAAAACTAGAACTAAAAGAATATCCAGCGGCGTAGTTAGTCCATCCTGAGTCAAAATTACCACTTCGTAATCTAAACATTTGTCTGTACATAACCCACCAAGCTGCAGTAGAATGGTGGTCTTGACAGCAGCAACCTAAAAAACCGCAAGATTCTTTGTAGCCATGTTGTTGTCTTTTATAAACTGCTTGAGCTAAAGAAGAACAAGCAAACATAGCATTAGAAGTATTCGCCGCAGAATCACTATGTGCTGTGTACCTATTGCTACTTCTAAAATCATGGTCATTACTAGAATAATTCCAAGAATGCCCTGATGAAGTTCCCGGTGTGCCACTACTGTTGGTAGGGTCCGATGGGGGAGCAGAAGCTGTACCACCGCCTGTAATAGCTAATGGCTGTCTTCTGCTATCAAAAGTTTTTGTACTACCGTTAGATTTAAATACTTGCATGCCATAAGTTTCTCCCGATGGCACAGGTATATCATCCGCATTAACAAAACAATAAATATCTGGCGGGTTAGAAGTAGATGTACCACTAACCATAACATCAAAAGACCAAGTAGTCCCGCTTACTGACTGTTTTATAATACCGTGCCAGCGAGAATAATCAGCTGGTTTAATAAAAGCTACAGGTGTACCGCTGCAAGTAATTGTGTAATAGTGTATTACTCTGCCATCAAGAGCGTCATTACTACCCCCATACCCAGGAAAGTCTCCATAAGCTGCATTGTTGCTGCCTCGGGTTGCTTTGCCAATAAAATGCAAGTTTTCTATAGTATCGTTTATGATTACTTTACCGTTATCATTTTTTGCTTCAAAGCCATAAGCCATAATTAACTCCTACGCATCTTGCGCTAATACGTGCACTATACACTGCGAGGATGATAGCCCCGATTGTGGAGCCACATTTACAGTTGTTCCGCTTATTGTAACATTAGGCACGTAGTCTTCTTGTGAATTTGGCGGAACATTAACTAATTGCCTTTGGGCAATTATAGTCATTCCCGAGGCTTCATTATAAGTATTGCTTACAGAAGCATTAGCAGCAACTGTAAATTGGTCTAATGTTTGCCAAGTTATATCTGCTGTAGAAAATCCTAATGAGCCGTTTGTTTTAAAAACGCTAAGTCCGTACGCCATAAAATCTCCTTAACTTAAGTCTCCTAAGGTTACTCTTAAAGTACCTGAAGAGTCATAAACTTTAACAGTGCTCGAATTAATTACCATTCTATTTCCAGATGAACTAGAAGAACCCGCCCCAACATCTGCTGGAGTCATAGTTACTTCCGTACCTGTAATAGTGCCTGCTTCTATATTAGCTGCTCTAATTGTATTAGCAGCAATTTGATTTGTAGTAATAGTCCCGTCTACAACTAAGTCCCCATCAACTACATCAGCCGGAACTTGCCAAGTATCAACTCCACTAACATCCCTTAAAATGCCAAATAGCTTACCATTATCGTATGTGATAACAACAACCGCCCCGTAACCTAACTCTGTATGAACAGAATAAGTTAATCCTGTAGCGGCAGCGGCAGCTAGCCATACATCTGCTTTCCAAGTTGAATCATTTAAGGTGGGTTTGTTATAACCACTTTTTGTATAACTAATTATCCCTACGTTAGTAGATACACCTGTTTTAACTGGGTATATTTGCCACGCCGAGCTAACGCCATCTATAGTAAACTTATCCGCTAACCAATACGCAGTACCAGGAATTGCTGCTGCCGGGGCGATAGAAGTCCAAGTTATACCATTTCCTGGAGTGTCCGGATCTCCTATAGCACTTAGTAATGCGTCACTAGTTGTGTAATGCCTTACATAGCTAGTAGCAGTAATTGTTGTTGATGTTGGCTCCCAAATATAATCTGTTGGGTCTCCTGAAGCATATACTGATGTAGAAACTAGCCTTCCTCTATAAGCGTACAAAGTTCCCGACGTTGTAAAAGGCAAATACCCAAAGTTTGTGCAATCTGATTGATTGGTAATTCTTCCATTGTCACCTAAGTTGGATAAGGCTGAAGCGTACGCAATGTACAAAACTTCATTAGTAGGGACCCAGCTTGTGCCATTGTTGGCCACCGGCGATGACAGTTGCTTAACGCCTGTTTCTAATTCTTTAAGCCTTCGCTCTATTTCCGGCGACGGCTTTACAATCATTGGCGAAGGTCTTGCAAAACCTGGTCTGTCAATCAATGCCATAAATTATCTCCTACCTGTTCCTTTAAGATTAAAAGAAACTGTTGTTAATTTTGGGTTAGTAGCCCCACTCATAGTAACTTTAACATTCATGTATCTTCCAGAAATTCTTTTATCCAGTTTGTAGCTATTGGCGGGATTAAAAGTTTGATTAGTGTATGTTGGGGTATCTCCAATATTTACTGTGCCATCAATTGCCAGTAGCACTTGAGCCTCCGCATCTGGGTAATAAGAGGTTAGTTGCTTAAAGTTTGTAGTCCCCAAATTATTTTCGCTTTGCGCAAAATATCCTCCAGAAGTGTAAGCACTGGTAGATAATATTTGTATATTTGCATCATCTGGGCTTGCGCCATAAATTTTTATAATGCCATCTAATTCGGTTTCAGTTAAATTTAATAATTGAGGAATATCTCTTTTATGCCATATTTCTGTATCGTAATCAAATACAAAAGCTTTATTTGCTCCTGCACCTGAATTACCCGTTTCTGAATAACAAAACCATACTTCTTTATCTCTAGTTTGCTTAAATACAAAAGACCTGTCCCTATGTGTACTTAGCACACTACTAAATAAGCTTTCTTGTATTATGCCTTTGGCTATATCCACTTTTTGAGTTTGGCCATCGTGTATATATACGCCATAATTACCCCAAACAATATGTTGATTATTTCCAATAGCAGCTACGCACCCTGGCGAAAATATGCCATCGTCTTCAAATATTGTATCAAACGCTAAAACAAAAGTGTCACCAGTTTCTCTTACTTGTATTACAGCATCATCTTTATAAGCTATAAAGTAAGGACCTAATTGCAAACCGTCTAAAATTTTTCCAGGGGTTTGTGTCATAAATGCATCGCCTGCGGTATTGGTACTAGACGCTGACCATTGCACTGTTGATAAAGAGCCTATTGAAGTTACTACTGAAGACCAAACAACATCTATGGGTAAGTAAACATCATCTCCGGTGCCAGAGCCTCTTTCTTCAAATATATTCATCGCAATTAATCTGTTATTAAAAGGACGAAGTGTTCGGCATATTAAAGCTGAGTTTGAGCTGTCATCAAGCTGGCTCCAATTAGGAAGCTCTTGCAATGAACCCGATGTAACGCCAGCATTAGTAAACTGCGGCGGTGCGTCATTAGCAGGGTTAACAATTAGCATTTCATTAAATACAAATATTTGAGGCGGGTACAACTCATTGTATGTAAATTTTTGGTCAGCGGTTGAATTTGTTATATCATCATAAGTTGTTGTAGATGTATTATAAGTAACAACATGACAAAAATTATCAGTCCCTTTTACTATGTAAGCCAGCACCAAGTAATTTGTTCCTGCCGGAGTAAACTGTGTTATAGCAATTAAATCACCGCCTGATATAACTGAGTCTGAGTTATGCAATACAACGTCATCAGCAAATGCATACACACCTTGCACAGAGCCATCTTTTGCTCGAATGTTTAAACTTTCACTCCAAGCTCCAGGTGGAAGTTTATGCTTAGGCTGATCTGTAATTAGACCTAGACTTGCGAAGTCCACCGCGGGTGATTTTGTAAACATAGAATCTCCTTAATTAAAATTATTTGCCTTTGGCTAATTGAGCTCCAAAATAAAACTCGATTATCATTGTTGCCCAAGCAAATACCTCATCAAACTTAAGCACTGCCCCTGCTTGCACAGTAACATACTCTATTGTGTCGGGTGTAAGTTCAAAACCAAGTAAACTTGCTCCTTCGATTACGGTGGGCACAACAGTGGGCACGTTAAAAAACACTGGGGCTACTTGCGTAAATATAATTAGGGACAGTATAACGAATATAATTACTCGTCTGTTAAGTGCAGCCATAGGGCTTTCTTTATCAGCTCTATTTCTTGCATCATTAATTGATTTGTCCCTAACTGCAAATTGTTGCATCATCAATTTTTGATTTTCTTGTGCTGCTTGACTTTTAAGCGCAAACAGCTTGCCAATAAACCCTAAGGCTATTGGCGCTATATTAGTTAATAGTGCTATCATACATTACCTCTTTTATGCTACTAGCTTTAATAAATTAAACATACCAACTTCAGATGCTATAAAGTAAGCAAAACCACCATATATAAAATATCTAATTTGATTTAGCATATTAAATATTTTTTGTATTTTATCGTTAGTATCGTCTATTTTACTAAACAATTTTGCTATTTGTGTAGAATGTTTATCAAGCTGCATTTGTATACGTTTTGAGTCATCCATAATTATTTCCTTTTAGCCGGAAATCCTTTTTTCATATTAGCAAAAGCTTTTTTACTAATTGTAGATTTCTTTTTAGTTCTGCTTGTGCCCGCTTTTTTTCTAGCATTAATATTAGCGTATAAACCACGTTTAGCCATTTTTTACTCCTATTTTTTCTTTTTGTGCCTGTTAGCAAAATTTCTAGCAGCCGCCTCAGAGCCAAACCCCCATTTTTTAAGGGCTAACGCTTTTCTTGTTGGTCTGCCTTTAGAATCTTTCATAGGCCCCTTCATTCCTGCAAATCTTGCAGCAAACGAAATACGCCTAGGATTTGTGCCTTTGCCTACTGGGGCCTTTAAAGTACCACCTTTGTAAGATTTTCTGCCTTTAGCATTTAAACCACCTTTTGGGTTTTTGCCCTCTTTCCTTGTCCATGCTGGTGTTTTAGCCATTATTTTTTATACCCCTTGCCAACTTTTCTTTTGGCGCTAGCTCGTTTCATTCCGCCTCTCATTTTTGCAGTTGCCGATGGGGCTCTTCGCGCGGTTCTTCCAAGTCCCGCTGCTGCTTTTTTCGCTGCAGCTCTACCGGCAGCGGTATACGGATATTTCTTTTTTCCTACTATTGGCATATTATCTCCTAATTAGCTAATGGGTTATCAAGTGACTCTTGGATCCGTGTCATAAGATCCTCTTTAGTTTTATCTACTTTTATTTCAAATCTATCTAATTTAGTATCATAGTTAGTTAGCTTAGTGTCTACTGACTGTAGCTTACCATCTACCTTTGATTCTAAATTCCATTGACTATTTCTTAAATCAGTCATGTCTTTCTTAAGCTCTATTTTAATTGCATTTGCATGTTCTTCAATACGTAGCACCTCAGCAGAAGTCTTAGCCATAGAAGAACTAATATCGCCTAAATCTAATGAAGCTAATGCCTCTACTTTTTGATAAAGTAAAAAACCACCGTATAGCGACCCAAGTATTGTAGATATTAAAGCAAACAATGCCATAATACTAGCACCACTAAATTTAAAACCTTTTACTTTAATTTGCTTG
>NZQM01000061.1 GCA_002695905.1 Parvibaculum sp. | reverse complement strand
GCGGCCATCGCCGCAAGGCGGAGCCTTGTCAAAGACATGGCGGCGTTCCTGCGCACCAAGCCGTTCTGGGGTGGCTCATGAGGTTCCGGGAAATGAGGGGACAGGGCAAGACACGTTCGGTCCATTCGAAACTGATGGCAGGCCGATGACCGGCGTCATGGCGCTCATGATCGTCGGCGTCATTGTCGTTCTGGTGTTTGATTACACCAACGGCCTGCAAGACGCTGCCAACATGCTGGCAACGATTGTGGCCTCGCGGGCGGCAACGCCGATCCAGGCGGCTATTCTCGTCTCGTCTTTCACGTTTCTCGGGCCAATTCTCGGCGGCACGGCGGTCGCCAACACGATCGGCAATTTCGTTGACGTGACCGACCTTGAGAATATCGTGTCATTGACAGTAGTGCTTGCCGGGCTGGGCGGTGCCATTGCGTGGAACCTGATTACTTGGTGGCTGGGTCTGCCGGCGTCGACATCTCAGGCGCTGGTCGGCGGCCTTGTCGGCGCCGTCGTCGTCGCCGCGGGGCCGGACCACGTCGTCTGGGGCTTTGCCGCTGCGACCACCGGCCAACTGACCGGTGTCACCAAGGTTTTGGGCGCGCTGCTCATCTCGCCAATACTCGGATTTCTCTTCGGCTGGGCGATCCATCGGATAATGGGCTTTGCCTTACGCGGTGCGCGTCCCACCGCCAATCGATATCTTCGTGGATTTCAATGGCTGGCAACGGCGGCGCTCGCCTTTTCCTTCGGCACGAATGACGCACAAAAAGGCATGGGCATCATTGCCATGCTACTGGTGCTGGGCGGCGTGAACACCGAATTCTACATCCCGTTCTGGGTCATCTTCGCCAGCGCGACAACAATCACCCTGGGCACACTCGCGGGCGGCTGGCGAATCGTGCGGACCCTGGGTTTCGGCATCTACAAGGTACGTCCCGTACACGCCCTGGATGCTCAGTTGACATCGGCCAGTGTAATCCTGGCAGCGTCCGCCATTGGCGGCCCGGTCTCAACCACTCAGGTGGTCAGCACCTCCATCATGGGTATCGGTGCTTCAGAACGGCCAAGGTCGGTCCGTTGGGGCACGGCCAAGGAGATCATCGGCACATGGCTCATTACAATGCCGGGAGCCGCGACCGTATCGATCGGAATTTACCTTCTGATCCAACTGCTGTCCGGCATCGCCTAGGCAGAAGGCCAGCGCGCTTGAAGAAGAAAGGGAAGATGGAATGACGAACAAGGCAGGCGCGGTAACGCGCGAATCCGCATCGCGGTTCTCAAGGCTCTTGAACGCAATGTTTCCTCGCATGCCCGACTTTCATGGGCTGCTCAATGAGCAATGCGCTCTTGTCGTGTCCGGAATGGATGTCTTCGTCGCTTTCATAGAGACCGGCGACGCCGCCAAGGCAATGGAAGTGCGGCGGCTGGAGCATGAAGGCGACAAGCTGAAGGTAAGAAACATCGACGTACTGAACCAGTCTTTTTCGACGCCCTTCGATCGCGAGGATATCTTCCGGGCGATAACGACAATCGACGAAGGGCTCAACTATGCCAAAACCACGGTACGCGAGATGGAGATCCTTGGTGTCGAGCCTGACAAGCACATGCTTGAGATGGCGAGGTTACTCAGTCAGGGCGCAAAAGCGCTGCAGGCGGGTTTCATGAAAGTGAAGACGGACCCGGCCGGTGCAGAACGCGATGCGGCGGCCGTCCGCAAGACCGAGCGCCAGGTCGAAAAGATCTATCGCAGTGCGATCGCCGAACTGTTTGACCCAGAACATTATGCTCAGGACCTTAAGATGCAGCGCAGCGAGGCGGAAGACGACCTGGCACCGTTGCTCGAACCGATGGAGCAACAGGAGTGTAACGCAGTCGGGAGAGGGCTCTCCTTCGTCTTGAGGGCATTGAAACGTCGGGAAATCTATCGCCACATCTCCAACGCTTCCGATCATATGGCGCACGCTGGAGACATCTTACACGACATCGTCGTCAAGACAGCCTGAGGCGTGTCGCCGCAGCAAATCAGACGTTGAGGAGTTTTCGAGATGAACGAAAAGACGAACAATAACATACAGGTTGGACCAAAGGGCTATAAGGAGACCCTGCGGCATCTTCAGGTTGAACTGGTCAAGCTACAACGGCATCTGATCAAGAACGACCTTCAGATTCTCATTCTTTTCGAGGGACGCGACGCGGCTGGCAAGGATGGCGTCATCAAACGGATCACGCAGCATCTGAGTCCACGCGAAACCCGCGTCGTGGCCCTTGGCAAGCCATCGGACCGTGATCGCCATTCCTGGTATTTTCAGCGTTATATCCAACATCTGCCCCCGACCAAAGAAATGGTCCTGATGAACCGGAGCTGGTACAACCGCGCAGGCGTGGAACGTGTCATGGGATTCTGCACAGACGCGGAATACGAAGAATTCATGCGCTCGGTGCTACCATTCGAACACATGCTCGTGGATTCCGGGGTGCAATTGTTCAAATACTATCTGGACATCTCAAAAGAAGAGCAGAAGCGGCGGCTCAAGGACCGCCGCGTCAATCCTCTCAAGCAGTGGAAGATCAGTCCCATCGACAAGGTCGCGATCAAATATTGGGATGACTACGGCGCCGCGCGGAACGAAATGTTCGCCCGCACACACAATCCGATAACGCCGTGGCATGTGGTTCATGCCGACGATAAGAAGCAGGCCCGGCTCAATGTCATCCGTCATCTGATGTCGCTGGTTGACTGTCCGGACAAAGACAAGCACGCCGCCAATCCGGACCCGGAGATCGTCTTCACCTATGACGACAAACATCTTAAAAACGGCATGATCGCCCAATGACGAGCGACCACCAGCCAAAGCCGCTGCCTGGTGGACATTGTTGAAACGGTCTTCAGCGCCCTCGGGACGGCGGCGTACCGATCCCGACATCTATCTGTTTCGATGGTTTCGCCCAAACCTTGACCGACGGATAGACCGGTAAAGAAAAATTTCGGCCTTCAGTGGCCGCCATGCTCGCCCTCGGTTGTCCAACGCGACAAAAAGATACGTTCATAAACGAATACCGCGCCAATGGCGACGCCCGCAACCACCACGATCAGCGGATCAGTTTGCAGCTTCAAGGCACCGAAGACACCGAGCACAACCACGTCGAGTGTGATGGCTGCGATCAGCACCCAGCCCCTCGCGCCGATCTCGTGGCGCAAGCGACGGAACACGCCCCAGTGGATCAGGATATCCATCACCAAGTAGAAGAAGGCGCCAAGCGACGCGATACGGCTGAGATCGAAGAACACAGTCAGAACCGATGCGATCACAACAGTGTAGACCAGTGTGTGCTCGCGGATCGGACCGGACATGCCGAAATGATTGTGGGGTATCATTTTCATGTCGGTCAGCATCGCCAGCATGCGCGAGACGGCGAAGACGCTCGCGAGCACGCCCGACGCGGTCGCGATGACGGCAAGCGCGACGGTAAAGTAGAGGCCATAGACACCGAAGACAGGTTCGGAGGCTTGTGCTAGAGAGTAATCCTTGGCGGCCACGATCTCTCCGAGCGAGAGGCTGGAGCCAACCCCGAATGCGACCAGCAGATAGACCACTACGCAAATAGCGATCGAAAAGATGATCGTCCGCCCGACATTGCGGTGCGGATCGACGATTTCGGCTCCGCTGTTGGTGATCGTGGTGAAACCTTTGAACGCAAGGATTGACAGCGCAACCGATGCCGTGAAACCTGCGATCGGAATGGTGTCCGATGATCCGGAAGCGGGCTCAAACGTGAAGCCGCTGGCCGCTAGCGCCGCAATGCCGAAGATCGCGATGCCGCCGATCTTCAGGAACGCCATGACGAGCGAGAAGAGGCCGACGGAGCGGTTTCCCGATATGTTGACAAGGTAGGCAAAGACGATCAACCCGACTCCAAGCGCAGGCACAAGGATGGCGTCCCCGGACAGATCGAAAGGCCTCAGGAGGTAGCTGCCGAAGGTCCGCGCGACCAGGCTCTCGCTAATCACCATAGAAAGCGCCATCAAGAGCGAGGCCGCCGCCGCGACCGCGCCCGCTCCGTAGGCCTTCTGAAGGATCATCGCGATTCCACCGGCAGAGGGAAATGCGTTCGACATCTTCACATAGGTGTAGGCACTGAACCCGGTAACGATCCCACCCGCGATGAAGGAGAGCGGAAACCATGGCCCGGCCAACTCTGCGATCTGGCCCGTCAGCGCGAAAATTCCCGCCCCGATCATCACACCGGTACCCATCGAAATGCCGCCAATCAGTGTGATGCTGTTCTCTTGGTATTCAGATTTCATCGTCTGCTCTCATCTTTTTTTAAAAGCGGTTGCCCGAGCAGGCTCGGCGCATGATTGCCGGGGCCGAAGACCTTCCACAGAGATGTAAATAGAGGAACCGGACCGGTCGATTAGCAATAGGCCGTTCAAGGCCACAATGCCAGTGACGATATGGAAATAATCTAAGGGGAAGACATCGCCAAGCCCATGGGCATCCTCTCCAAGGCTGATTAGATGGCCGATACGGGGTCGAGAATGAACCTGCCCAGCTCGACCTCGGGAATATGAGCACCGCTTGTCACTAGACGTGCCGGGTTCGGTCGTCGGAGTCTCGCCCAAGGACACGCCACAAGTGCCGATCATTATGTAAACAGGGAACAAAGTGCAGCCTGTTCGTCGGTCATGGACAGTTTATCTTTGCCACCGTGCGTGGGTCGAGTTGGTTGACGACACCGTTCATCGGCACATCTTCAAACTTACAGAGCTAACCACACGGGGTCTTGGCAGGCGGCTCTCAGACGATTTCGTTACAGATGATGTCTATCGTACGCCTTCGTTTCCCTTCGGTTCCGGACGGTCCGTTCGCACCACCCCACACCGCCAGGAAAAATTTGTGTAACAATATGTGGCCGCTTTGCGTCCTTAGTTACACCTTGAGAATCTAGATTGTCGTAGCAATCCGCGGTTAACGGCGGATAGCAGAATCAAGCTTGTTTGGAACACAGACATGACTAGGCACATCATCGAATGGCTTGCTGGCTTGGAAGGCTGCCAAATATTCCGGATTTCACCCTGTCGACGTGCAAAAAAAGCGCAGGACAAACGGTCAGATTGTTATTTCACTGCGGGGCACTCAACCGGTGACGGACATGCGGAGGATGGGGGCGGGCACTCGGGCCCGATAAACCCGGACGATTTCGACGAGCGCGAACTAAAGGAAATCCTGCATGAGTTGATTGGGACACTCATCGAGCTCTTGGATCCCCGCTACGCAGAGGTTGTTAAACGTGCGGAAATATTGGATCAGCCCTCATGCCAGATTGCAGATGAAATGAATCTCAGCGAACAAGAGGTTGCTATCCGCCTGCAGGCAGGGCGTCGCGCCCTTCTCCATCTCGTCTTGTTGACGTTGCAACCACACCTTCAGGAATGATCGAGCTGCTCGTCCGCGTCGGCAGCGGTCAGCGCTCCCCTAATCGCGTCGGTCATACCCACGTGACGATGCCACCGGCCCGTCTCCTCGTGGACTCAGCACACATCAAAAAAAATCGAATTCGGAAATCGGTAAAAAACATTCCGCCGCTTCAGCCCCTAAACCCATTGCCCCACGCCGCTGAAGGTTCATTATCACTTCAGCCTGACAGTGGCGTGTCCCGCGAACGCCGCAGAATCAAAATGTTAGGGTGATATTTACCTTAACAGGAGCAGCAGAAAACCAAGCTATACTGCGAGGCGATGGCGACAGACAAGCGCTTCATAGGGCTTGATCAAACTGTGCCACAATTTGGCGGCCAGATGGTCCGCACCAGCCGGAGTCAGATGGACATGACCCCCATAGGCGAGAGGTGGTTCGCGAAAGACAAAGTCGTGAATGGCACACGCACCGCCCATTGCGGCCGCACCGTCCCAATAGGCCAACCCTTCCGACCGGGCGACCTCACGTTGCACAGACCTGACAGCGCGGAGATTTGGCGGCGCGTGCCAGCGTCCCAAGACAGGGTCCCGATCCTCATTCAGACTGGCATAGGTCGCACGTTCGTTAAGCGCCAGGGCCTCACAAGGCAAAGCGGCCCGCGTGGCTACCTGTTGCGACGGCCGCAATTCCGCCCAGACCGGTAATCGCGCGCCATCAAAGGCACCGAGCATCAAGATTGTAGTACCCGGCACCCGCGTCTTGAGCCATTGAACCTGCTTTTCCAGGTGGTCCCTGTATAGGTCAGCGTTCAACGCATCATCAAAGCCCTCATTGGTGCCATAGCCCAGAATAATCAAGTCTGGCTGCATTGCGTCAAGCTCTGGCCCCACAATGCCCGCGTCCCAGACATCCATCACCCTGAGCGTCGCGCCAGGAATCCCGTGGGCTTCATAAACCACACCAGGACCGCTCCCCTCGCCACCCCAGCCGAGAACCGCCACCGGCCCGTCTCCGCGTGGGCGCAGAACAACACGCCGAGCAAGGTTCACATCAGCTGAAACCTGCATCAGGCGCGAGAAGGCACCATTGGTTTGGAAGCTCGCCCTCTCTGCGCCATCCACCAGAAGAGATATCGATCCACCACCTGGCTGTTGAAGCAGGTTGAGCCTGATGTCGTCCAGTGGAACGCCCTCATCAACGGAAAAACTCATCCACTCTTCCTCAGAAGCCGCCTCAGCCCTAAATCCGCTGAGCCCAAACGGTCCAACCCCAGGTCCGGAAAGACTAGAGAATATAGTCCAGCCTTCACTCATCTCGACACTGATGCCCTGGCGGTGGTAATAGGGAAAGGGCGATCCAGGAGGCAGCTGACCGCGCCCGGCATCGCCAAACCGCGCAACAAATCTAGCTTGCAAAGAACCTGAAAACCGGTCGCCGGCAATGTGGCTGTCACCCAGATGCAGCACACGCAGCATGTCAGCGCCCGCACCACTCTCAAGCGCATAGAGACGGTCATAAAACGCACTGAGTGCAGGGTCAGCAGGAACGGATGGATCACACGGCTCAGATACGCATCCGCTGACAGCGAGTACCAACAGACCTGCGAGCCATCTTGGGCTCAGAGCCCCAGTTTTCAGAGTCTGGGCCAACGCCAGTCATCCGCACGCCCGGGACGAAGCTCAGGCACATCGCTTGGTTGCGTCTCGACCGAGGAAGCAACGAGTGGCGAGGCCTCAGCAGGAGGCGTAGAGCTCGTCGGCGCAGGCGTCATCGTAGCAAGCTCAGACGTGTCCTCTGCTTCCACCGCAGAGCGCTGAACAGGCGCCGTCGCCCCCGGGAGAATGCCTGCATTCCGGTCCCGCACAAGATCATCAGCAACTACAGATGCCAAGACCCTATAACCAGCCAACGTAAAGTGAATGCCATCATCTGCCCGGAGCAGCCTGCGTCGGCCATTCGTGTCTGGCCCATAAGCCTGATAAGCACCTGACGCATCTGCCAGATCATTCCAGGTCGGAATGAAGGGCACACCATTGGCCACCGCACGTTCTTCATAGATAGAGTTGAAATAGCGCATGTCACCACCAAAACGCGGGCTGCGCATCACCGGAAGACCGACCCAGTAAACCAAAACACCACGATCCGTCAGAGACTGTGTAAAGCGATCAACCCGCGCTTTGTAAGCAGCTTCCCAGCTAGGTGCACGAAGACGGTGACGCCGCCCCTCATCATCAACCAAAACCTGCCGATCATTGGTGCCGATCATAACAACAGCAATATCGATCTGTTCTTCAGCGAGCACTTTTTCAACTTCGGCGTTCCAGTCGAAATAATCCTTTCGGACAAAACCCGTCGACACTTTGGAGCGCTTGATAATGTTGAAACGCGGATCGGCTTTGAGCTCACGATAAAGACCGGCCCAGAGGCCATCGCCGAGGGAATCGCCCAAAATAACCACATTCATAATCCGGTCAAGCAGAGGGGGTGTCCCCCGGTCGCCCGGTTCAGAGATGGGCGGCATGATGGACACCGGCGCATTGGGCGCTGGCAGCGAGGGGGTCAGGGCCGCCCTGTGAGAAATTGATGGCCTCGGCAAAGGAATAGGGGCAGAAACTGTCCCAAATCCACCTGGCTCAGCCCGAGATGGCCACGCCCAGAGCGCTGTCGCCAAAACTACAAACAGCGCCAGTGCAAACCGGAAAAACCACTTAAATTCAATACCTTGCCCGCGCAACACCCCGTCCCTCACAAAAACATTCGGCCAGCCCGCCCCATTTTGGGACAGCATTTCGCCCTTCTAGGAGGGACTGGTGCAGCCGCCATGCCGGAAACCCGAAGACCGCTAGACCAATAGTAGGAGGGTTCCGCGCCTCTGCCAATCCGATTTCGCGAGGCGGTGATCATACTGCGGTGCGGAGAATGTCGCTTACAATCCGTTCCAAGTCGTTCAGCGAAGAGCAGACCACAGCACGGTCACAATGGGGGCTCAGCCGTTTCATCTCGGAATCGCCCGTATTCCAAAGGGTTTTCCCTTCAGGATTGAGCCACAGAACCCGCCGGGCACGATCATGAATCTTGTCCAGAATGTCCGCCCGGGGATCGCCAAAATTCGACCGTGCGTCACCAAGAACCAGAACGGTCGTCCGGTGATCAATATCGTCGAGCGCAATCGCCTCAAAATCCTCAAACGCGCGACCATAGTCCGTCGACCCACCGCCATGGACGGAGAGCGCTTCAGCAATCGCCTCTTCGATCTTCTTATCTGCAAAGAGGTCCGTCACTTCGCCCAGCTGATTGGAGAAAGCGAAGGCCCGCACTTTCGGCAAGACCTCCGTGAGCGAGTAGAGGAACATCAGGAGGAAGGTCGCATATTGCGCAACAGAACCAGATACATCACAGATCGCGACCACCTTTGGCCGGTCCACTTTCGTCTGCTTCCAGGCAATATCAAACATGAGCCCGTCATACTCAATGTTCTGACGGATCGTACGGCGAACATCCAACTGGCCCCGGCGCGATCTCTTTTTGCGCCGCGAGTTGAGCGCAAGAAGACGTTTGGCCATTTTGCGAACCAAAGCCTGCATCAGCTTGAAATCGCGCCGGTCGACATTGGAGATATTAATCTTGGAGAGAACTTCTTCTCTGAGCTGTCGTCCAGCATTCGCTGTATAGAGCTCCAACTGCCGCTCAACATAATCGCGGACTTCCAACCGAAACGCTTCGCGCAATTCGCGGAGATTATCTGCCCGGGCCTCGCCAGCAGACGTCCCCGACCTTTGCTCTTGAGAAATCGTTTCGTTCAAACCTTCGAGACCCATCGCTTCCATGATGCGACGAGTAAAGAGGCCTCGTTGCGTGAAAAGCCGGATCCGATCCGCCCCCACTTCGCGGCCCGCTGCAGCAAGCTGTGCCTGAAGCTCAACATCATCACCACTTTCAAGCAGGGCGGTCAGATCGCGATCTGGAGACGCCTCTCCGCCTTCGGCAGCTCCCTCCCGATCATCTGAGCCTGATCCACCAGAGCCTGGCGCGGAACCACTATCACTTGGCTGCCCGGAGCCCTCACTCTCTCCACCCTCGCCGTCCTGCTCTTCACCTTCTTCGCCCGCTTGACCTTCGTCTTCTTGAGACTGCTCGCTTGCGGCTTCATTCTCATTGCTGGCGGGCTTCGGCGGCTTGAACTGATCAAACGCAAAAAACTGATCAAAGCACTCGTTGAAGGCAAATTTCTCGTCATCCGTTTTCGCGAGAACTTGGGAAAGAGCATCTTTCAACACCTGCCGATCTTCAAATCCCACCAGCTCCGCCACGCGGCCAGCATCCACGCTCTCAGAAATGGAGACGCGAACATCCTGAGCACGCAGCGCGCGAACGAAATTGGAGAGAACCTGGCTCATGGCATTACTCCGCCCCCATCACTCCGCAGCTGCGCGGGCCTTAGTGGTGAGGGCATTGATATCGCTATCAATATTATCGATATCATCCTGGAACTTGAGCAACACATTGAGCGTATTGCGCACCATGTCTGAATCCAGCTCCTTGGCGTGGAGAAGAACCAACGTCCGGGCCCAGTCAATCGTCTCACTGACCGCAGGTACTTTCTTCAGCTCCAGCTCTCGCAGATTTTGAACGAACGAAACAAGCTGCTTGCGCAATCCCTCTTCAACTTCTGGAACACGGGCAGTGATGATCCGCGTTTCTAGGTCGGCATCCGGGAAAGGAATATAGAGGTGAATACACCGACGCTTCAGCGCGTCCCCGATCTCCCGCGTATTGTTCGAAGTGAGGAACACGATCGGTGAGCTCTTCGCTTTGATCGTTCCAAGCTCTGGCACCGTGATCTGATATTCAGACAAAAGTTCCAGCAGAAACGCTTCAAACTCATCATCAGATTTATCGATTTCATCAATGAGAAGAACCGACCCCTTTTCCGACCAAAGAGACTTCAAGAGCGCCCGTGGTTCCAGGAATTCCTCCGAGAAGAACGTGTCATCAAATTCATGCAGGCGGTCCATGGACGCGGCCAAACCCTGCGCACCCTCCATCAGATCACCCAGCTTCTCTTTCAGCACCTGCGTATAGAGAAGCTGCTTGCCATATTTCCATTCATACAATGCTTTGGCTTCATCGAGGCCTTCGTAACACTGAAGACGGATCAACTCGAGATTGAGAAATTCCGATGTCGCCTTGGCAAGTTCTGTCTTCCCAACACCAGGAGGCCCCTCAACCAGAATGGGCTTCTCCAGGTTTCGGGCAAGGAAGATCGCGGTCGCAATATGGGCGTTACAGATGTAGCCCTCTTTCGCGAACCCATCCTGGATATCTGAAATTTCTACTCTTGGCGCTGTCACGTCTGTCTCTCTGTCTTCAGTCAATATCGGTTGGGCCGGACAATATCACAGGAGACCCGGTACGCACGTTTTGAATGACATAAAGTCAGATCAGCGATTTAACGCAGCGACACGGAGGATTTTTCGCACGACAGCCGCCTGATCTGCCGCCCCGAGCTTAGTCTTGATGTGCGAAAACTGGGTCCGAACAGTGGCCATGGAGACGCCCATCTCAGACGCATATTCAGCAAGCGGCGTGCCGCCGACAAAGCGTGCTGCCAGTTCTGCCTCCCTAGGAGAAAGGCGATACCAAGCACAGAGAGCCGCCTGATCCACGTCCGCAGGTGGCTCATCATCCATCAACAAGCGGAGCATCGCAACGGGCGGGGCAATTTCGTCCGCGCTAATTGCCTCCAGTCTGTAACAACGCAAAAAGAGAGGCGCATGTGGCTCTGCCCCCAGGCGAGCAAATGAGGTGCCGCCCAGCACTTGGTTGGCCCTGCGTCTGAGGAACTGCTTCTGAAGAATATCCTCCAGCGCAGCATCCGCCTCTGCCGACACACCCGCCAGCCGACCGTTCCGCCGACGTAAATAGTTGCCCTTCTCCAGACAGTCTTCAGCTCGCCTGTTTGCATGCAGAATATACCGGCTGGCGGTAAGCAATATCATCGCCTCGTCATAATCGTAAAATATCCGCGAGAACCAATCCTGGTCGAGTTGGTGTTGGGTCACTACAGCGCCATGGGCCAACCGCTTTTCAATAAACGACCAAACCCAATCCGGCCCGTGTTCTTTTGACCAGGCGAACATTTCCTCAACACGCTCACGCATGTGAGGCTGGATATTGTCTTCAACAATTTCCAGATAATCTTCCTGCAAACCTTCAGAGCTCACCCGATGCATCTGAGATCGACGTCCGGAATGCGCACGAACAAAATGTCCAATACTGGAAAAAATCGCTTCCATTTGTGGTGAAAAGGGTTGGTCCTTCTGCAATGTCTCCGGTACATCATCCCAGTAACTGAGTTGCACAGGCACCTGTGCACCCTTTGCCCGTTCAGCAAGGAGGCGTGCATCGTCAGCCAGAATATCCGTCACATTCACATGGATGCTCATAGGCGGTAGCCCGTCAAGGTCAGCAAAAACTGGGGACGCAACCGGATCCGCCGGGTCTGCACCTTGCAGGTAGTCGCTCAGGAGCGTCGCCAACAGTTCCAGATCCGAGACCCGTCCATCATCCTTGATGTTACTGACATAAGTGCCGCCCATCATGGTGAGATCGACCCAGGGGAAAATCACGGCAACCCCCGCAGGCATCGGGTCTCCCTGGTCCCGCAGCGAAACCAGTGCGGAAAGCGCAATAGCGGCCCCCGCGGTGTCACAGGCAAACACAATACGGTTCGCTGCGATATCCCGACTGAGCAGATGCCGGTAGACGGCGACAATATCTTCAATTGCGAGCGGAAAGGGATGCTCAGGGGCCAGAGCATATTCCGGCATCACGACCTGACCCTTCACTTCGGCAGCCAGTCGTTCTGCAATACGTCTGTGCGACGGTCCCGGATTCATAACGAAGGTGCCGCCATAAACATAAAGGATGACCGGACATGTCTCGCTCGCCTGCTCATTGGCAAACCAGCTGGCAGCGACTGAAAGTCCGTCATCTGTCTTTTGCATCACACCCGCTACGTCCATCTGTTGTCCTCACGAGCTTTATGCATCCCTAAATTTGATGAACCATCATCACTAATGATGATGCCAGAAAAATTGGAAAGTGAAACCTTGTCCGAAATCAGATTTTCGCGCGGGGGTGCATCATGCAAAAGAAAATGGCTAAAAAGCTTGTGTTTTGTGGTGTCGGGGCAGCTGCTCTTATCGCGAGTACGTCCGCTCAAGCGTCGCCAGGCTGTGATTCAGCGAATGCAGGAGCCTTCAACCAGTCGACTCCGGCAAACACCAACCTGTTTACGCAAACAGGGGGGACCTTTGATATTGGAGACACACTATTCGGGACTGTGACGGGCAGCCCTCTCAGCGCCGCGATCGATCTGCTGCCTGGACCCGATCCAATCTTGTTCCTGAACAACGCAAATGGGTCAGGGTCCCATACATTGACCGTCGGTGGACCACGCACCATCGACATCGTGCTGGCGGGCGGCCCCGGCGGACCAGCATCGCTCACTTTCACCTGTACGCCGGTCGGCGGCGGTGGCGGCCCAGGCGCGACGCCTGGCTCGGTCGAGCAATCTGGTGCGGTGACTAACAGCACCACGACATCTGTGATCGTCGAAAACGGCGTTGTGAACGGCATCATCGACGGCGCTGCTCAGGAAGACCCAACATCAGAAGATCCAAAACCCGCAGGCCCCACTCAGGCGGAGATCGACGAAAGAAACGACATAACCAGAGAACTGTTCAACCTTGAGGCAGACGAAAAAAGCTTGGAAGCAGAACTCAAAGAGCTGCGACGGAGGCTGGTTAATTGGGAAAAGGCGCAAGAGAGAGGTTCGATCCCAGGTACGAACGATGGTTCCAGCGACGGGTTTGCAGCGGCGTTCACCCGCATGTTTGTTCCAGTCGATGTATACAATGATCTTAGAAAGCCTGATGAGTTGGCAGAAGATCGTGCGAAAAGCGCTGAATTCAGCCGCATATATGAAATGCGAGCAAACATCCGAAAAGCAGAAGAGGAACTTTCCAGCAACCGCAGCAGGCAGGCAGAGATAAAGGAACGTCTGAAAGAGCTGCCAGAGGAAACAAATGATTTCACTCCAGATCCTGAAGATCTGGACGACGGAGACGCCATCCTCTTTGTTGGCCGTGATCCGTTTGCCCGCGCGCTGATGCGCTATCGTGGCTTCCGTCTGGATGTGGCGGACACAGGCGAAGGCTTCTCAGACAGCGTGAAGCCCCTCTCTTTCACAAGGACCCTCTCCTCCACCATGGTCGGATGGGTGCGTGCCGTCTACACCGACTATGAGCAGGATGATGCTTCTCGCCAAGAAGGCGACAACATTCTGGTCGCACTTGGCATCCATAAAGACTTCAACGATGAGCTCCGTGTTGGTCTCTTCGCCACAACCACCTGGGGAGATGTGTCTTCACCGGTCAATAATCTCGATATTGATACGACCGGCTATTCCCTCGGCGCCTATGGCCGC
>NZQM01000060.1 GCA_002695905.1 Parvibaculum sp. | reverse complement strand
GTTGGGATGGCAAAGCGTATGAAAAAGAACCAAACAAGCACGGGTTCAGCTCCAGAAGCACCGAAGGACGCCGAACGGGTCAAAACCGTACGTCCTGCAGGTCTTCCGGCTGCGCAAGGTCTTTATGACTCCGCAAACGAACATGATGCATGCGGCATTGGCTTTGTAGCGAACATCCACAATCGCAAAAGCCACGACATGATTGCGAATGGGCTCAAGATTCTTGAGAACCTGGAGCATCGCGGCGCTGTGGGTGCAGACCCGAAGGCCGGCGACGGCGCGGGTATTCTCATTCAGATGCCTGACGCATTCATGCGCAAAGCCGCGAAAGCAGAGCAGATCGATCTACCCGAGGAAGGCGCTTACGGCGTTGGCTTCTTCTTCCTGCCAAAGGACGATGCAGGGCGCGCAAAAATCGAAGCGCTTATCGAAGACATGATCGCTGCGGAAGGTCAGACACTTCTCGGCTGGCGCGATGTTCCTGTCGACAATTCAGACCTCGGCTATTCCGTTTTGCCGACTGAGCCTTTCCATCGCCAGGTTTTTATTGCCCGGGGCGCTAACACAGCCGACCAGGATGCGTTCGAACGGAAACTCTATGTTATTCGCAAACGCGTCGAACTCGGCGTCAGCACCATGGGCGACGACGAAGCTGCAAGCTTCTTCTACGTCCCGTCTTTTTCATCGCGCACGGTGAACTATAAAGGCATGCTGCTCGCGGCGCAGGTTGGGCAATATTACAAAGACCTACAAGACAAAGAGATGGTCTCGGCTTTGGCGCTTGTCCACCAGCGCTTTTCAACGAACACGTTCCCCACATGGAGCCTGGCGCACCCGTTCCGGCTGATCTGTCACAATGGCGAGATCAACACCAAGCGCGGCAACGAAAACTGGATGTTTGCGCGCCAGGGCTCAATGGCGTCCGACATTCTGGGCGACGATCTGAAAAAGCTCTATCCAGTCATCCCCGAAGGTCAGTCAGACACAGCCGCGTTCGATAATGCCCTCGAGCTTCTCGTGGCAGGCGGTTATTCACTGTCCCACGCAATGATGATGCTGATCCCAGAAGCATGGGCCGGCAATCCCCTCATGGGCAAAGACCGTCGAGCATTCTACGAATATCACGCAGCACTGATGGAGCCATGGGATGGCCCTGCTGCTGTTGCGTTTACAGATGGCCGCCAGATCGGCGCTACGCTCGACCGGAATGGTCTTCGCCCGGCCCGTTATTACGTCACTGATGAGGGTGACGTCATGATGGCCTCCGAAATGGGTGTGCTTCCACCTGAAGAAAGCAGTGTGACCCAGAAATGGCGTCTCCAGCCTGGTAAGATGTTGCTGATCGACCTGGAAGAAGGTCGGATCATTGGCGACGATGAGCTGAAAACAACGCTCGCAGCGTCTCATCCATATCAGGAATGGCTCGACCAAGGTCAGATTGTTCTTGAGGACCTTCCTGAGCCAAAGACATCGCTTACGCCATTGCGCGACGCTGATCTGCTCGATTGCCAGCAGGCGTTTGGCTATACACAGGAAGATCTGAGCCTGTTGATGGCGCCCATGGCGGAAACCGGCCAGGAAGCCATTGGCTCTATGGGCACGGATACGCCCATCGCGGCCCTCTCTGGGCATTCCAAGCCGCTCTACAACTATTTCCAGCAGCTGTTTGCCCAGGTGACAAACCCACCGATCGACCCCATTCGGGAAGAAACGGTGATGTCTCTGGTCTCACTCATCGGACCGCGCCCCAACCTGCTGGACCTGCATTCCGCTGGCGATCAGAAACGCTTGGAAGTGCGGCAACCCATCCTCACCAATGGAGATCTAGAGAAAATCCGCACTATTGGCGACATCGCAGACAACAATTTCAAAGCCGCGACTCTCGACATTACTTACGATGCAGCCGCTGGCGCAGAAGGCATGGAAGCGGCGCTGAAGGACCTCTGTGCGGAAGCAGAGAAAGAAGTCCGCGCCGACGATAACATTATCATTCTTTCAGATCGCCTCATCTCTGCGCAACGCATTGCAATCCCAGCGCTTCTCGCGACAGCAGCCGTGCACCACCACTTGATCCGCAAAGAATTGCGCACAGCAGTCGGACTTGTTGTGGAAACAGGGGAAGCACGCGAAGTGCATCACTTTGCCTGCCTCGCGGGCTTTGGTGCCGAGGCTGTGAACCCCTACCTAGCTTTTGAAACACTGATCGACGCGAAACACCGTCTGTCAGCAGACCTCAATGCAGAAGAAATCACGAGCCGCTACATCAAAGCTGTGAACAAGGGCCTCCTTAAGGTCATGTCCAAAATGGGCATCTCCACGTACCAGTCTTATTGTGGGGCGCAGATTTTCGACGCAGTGGGCCTCAGCACTGAGTTTGTAGAAAAATACTTCACTGGCACGTCAACAACCATTGAAGGTGTTGGTCTGGCAGAAGTTGCAGAAGAAACTGTCCGTCGTCACCGTGACGCTTTCGGAAACGTTCCTGTACTGGAAGACGCTCTCGCGGTTGGCGGAGACTATGCCTACCGCGTCCGCGGTGAAGAACATGTCTGGACGCCTGATTCCATTCGCGACCTTCAGCATGCTGTGCGTGGAGACTCCAAAGAAGACTACAGGTCTTTTGCCAAAGCCGTGAACGTTCAAAATGAACATCTCTTCACCATTCGGGGCCTCTTTGACATCAAAAATGCAGAAGATGATGGCCGGAAGCCGGTTCCACTTGATGAAGTGGAAGACGCCAAGGAAATTGTGAAACGTTTCGCGACCGGCGCCATGTCCTTCGGATCCATCAGCCGGGAAGCTCATACAACGCTTGCTGTTGCGATGAACCGCATTGGCGGCAAGTCCAACACCGGCGAGGGTGGAGAAGAAGCAGATCGCTTCACCCCTCTGGCAAATGGCGACAGCATGCGCTCCGCCATCAAACAGGTGGCCTCAGGACGCTTCGGTGTGACAGCGGAATATCTCGCCAACTCCGATATGATCCAGATTAAAATGGCTCAGGGCGCAAAGCCTGGTGAAGGTGGGCAGCTTCCAGGCCATAAAGTCGACGCGGTAATCGCCAAGGTGCGCCACTCAACACAAGGCGTCGGGTTGATTTCGCCGCCACCACACCATGACATTTACTCCATTGAAGACCTGGCACAGCTGATCTTCGACCTGAAGAATGTGAACCCGGCAGCCGACATCAGCGTCAAGCTTGTGTCCGAAGTAGGCGTGGGCACAGTTGCTGCAGGTGTGTCCAAAGCACGCGCCGACCATGTCACCATCTCTGGTTATGAAGGCGGAACGGGTGCAAGCCCGCTTACCTCCATCAAGCATGCAGGGAGCCCGTGGGAAATTGGCCTGGCTGAAACCCATCAGACTCTCGTGTTGAACCGCTTGCGGGACCGGATCACGGTTCAGGCAGATGGCGGTTTGCGCACAGGACGTGATGTGGTTGTTGGCGCACTGCTCGGCGCCGATGAGTTTGGCTTCTCGACCGCGCCACTGATCGCGGCAGGCTGTTTGATGATGCGCAAGTGTCACCTCAACACCTGCCCTGTCGGAATTGCAACTCAGGACCCCGTCTTGCGGAAGCGGTTTGTCGGCGCACCAGAACACGTCATCAACTATTTCTTCTTCGTTGCCGAAGAAGTGCGTGAAATGATGGCGGAACTCGGCTATCGCACTTTCAACGAAATGATCGGCCAGATGCAGATGCTGGATAAGCGTCGTGTCGTGGATCACTGGAAGGCGAAAGGCCTCAACTTCTCCCGTCTCTTTGAGAAACCAGTCGCTGCCGAAGGTGTAGGCATATATCAGACGGAGACGCAGGATCACAATATTGACGAGATCCTGGACCGGAAATTGATCGAGCTTTCACAGCCGGCCATCAAAGACGGCAAGGCTGTTTCGATCGATCTGCCAATCAAAAATACGGACCGCACTACCGGTGCCATGCTCGGCGGCGAAATCGCCAAGCATCACGGCCACAAAGGTCTGGTCGACGATCTGGTTCACATCAAGCTCAAAGGAACAGCCGGTCAAAGCTTCGGCGCCTGGGTCACTCGTGGGGTAACCATGGAACTGGAAGGTGATGGCAATGATTATGTCGGCAAGGGCCTCTCCGGTGGTCGTTTGATCGTTTACCCACCAAAAGAAGCACAACAGATCGTGCCGGAAGAAAGCATCATTGTCGGCAACACCGTTCTTTATGGGGCGGTCGAAGGCGAGTGCTATTTCCGTGGTGTGGCCGGCGAGCGCTTTGCAGTTAGAAACTCCGGCGCCATTGCTGTTGTCGAAGGCGCAGGCGATCACTGCTGTGAATATATGACAGGCGGTGTTGTCATCGTGCTTGGTGAAACAGGTCGGAATTTTGCTGCGGGCATGTCCGGCGGGATCGCTTACGTCTTGGACGAAGACGGTCAGTTTGAGCGCCGCTGCAACATGGCCATGGTCGACCTTGAGCCAGTTCTTGCGGAAGAAGAGGTCAATCAGGACCGCCACCACCAAGGTGGTGACCTGGAGACTCATGGCCGCGTTGATGTCATGTCAGACATGACCCGTTTCGATGGGGAGCGTCTACGCCAGCTAATCGAAAATCATGCGCACTACACAAACTCGTCGCGCGCGCAGACGATCCTTGAAAATTGGGAAGACTATCTGCCGAAATTCAAGAAGGTCATGCCGGTTGAGTATCGCCGCGCCCTTCAGGAACTGGCAGCACAGCGGGCAGAACAGCCTCAGCTTGCAGTGGCAGGAGAGTAAAATGGGTAAAGTAACTGGCTTCCTTGAAATAGACCGTCGCGATCGGACAACTCGTCCGGCTGCAGACCGTGTGCGTGAATTCAAAGAGTTTGTCATTCCCTTGGGCCAAGAAGGCACAAAGGAACAAGCGGCCCGCTGCATGGATTGCGGCATTCCCTTTTGTCACAATGGCTGCCCGGTCAACAATCAGATCCCTGATTGGAATGACCTGGTCTACCGCGACGAATGGCAGACCGCGTTGAAGAACCTGCACTCAACCAACAATTTCCCCGAATTCACAGGTCGGATCTGCCCTGCGCCCTGCGAGGCGTCCTGCACACTAAATTTGATTGATGAACCCGTGACGATCAAAACGATCGAATGTGCGATTGTCGACCGGGGCTGGGAAGAAGGTTGGATCACATCCCAGCCAGCTGAACGCAAACTGGGCAAGAAAGTCGCCATCATCGGAGCCGGCCCTGCCGGCATGGCCTGTGCTCAGCAATTGGCACGGACAGGCTATGACGTGCACCTTTTTGAAAAGCATGCAAAGGCCGGTGGCCTGCTTCGCTATGGCATTCCAGACTTCAAGATGGAAAAGCACCATATCGACAGGCGTGTTAAGCAAATGGAAGGTGAAGGCGTCACCTTCCACTACAACTCGAATGTGGGTATCGATGTCGCCGCCAAGGACCTGGTGGATGAATATGACGCGGTTGTCGTCTCTGGTGGTGCAGAACACCCCCGTGATCTTCCTATTGAAGGCCGTGATCTGGCCGGTGTTCACTACGCCATGGACTTCCTACCTCAGCAGAACCGCCGTGTCGGAGGTGAGGAACTCGGTACAGTCGAACCAATTATGGCGAACGGCAAACATGTCATCGTCATTGGTGGTGGCGACACCGGCTCTGACTGCATCGGAACATCGGTCCGCCATGGCGCACTTTCAGTGACACAGCTGGAAATCATGCCAATGCCACCGGAAAAAGAAGACAAACTGATGACCTGGCCCGATTGGCCGCTAAAACTGCGCACCTCAACAAGTCATGAGGAAGGCGCGGAGCGGGAATTTGCGGTCATGACGCAGAAATTCACCGGCCCGGACGGCAATGTAGAAAAACTCCACTGCATCCGTGTAGACGAGAAAATGCAGCCCATCGCCGGAACTGAGTTTGAATTGAAAGCTGATCTGGTGCTGCTTGCTATGGGCTTTGTCCATCCCATCCATGAAGGTCTGCTGTCAGAACTTTCCCTCGAACTCGATGGGCGTGGCAATGTCGCAGCCGACACGAACACTTATCAGTCGAGCGACAAAAAAGTCTTCGCGTGCGGCGACATGCGCCGCGGACAGTCCCTGGTTGTCTGGGCAATCCGCGAGGGACGCCAATGTGCAAGAGAAGTAGACATCTTCCTTACCGGGTCGAGCAACCTACCAAGGTAGCAGCTAAGCTTCAGGAACCGGATGTTTCCAAGACCGCGCCGCGCAACAAGCCGGTGCGGTCTTTTTGATCTTCATCAGCCCCCGAGGCGACTTCCCCTAAGCGCAAGTCGGGATCGGCAAAAAAAACATCATCCCAGGATCGCTGAACCAACTCGGTCACCCACGTGCGAATATCAGAGAGCACATCAGCAACCCCGTGCCGCTCCATCTCTCCATGCCAGGTCTCAGACATTACAATAATCGTGTCCTGCACAGGCCCGATAGAGAGACCCTGAACAAGCTGCACCAGCCCTGCGCTATTAAAGACGAGAAGTATCAGAACAGTAATCACGAACGCACGACGCACCCGGGCGACGCTTTTACGGGTCATTTCCTCGTCACGAAGGTCTGCTTTGGAAAGGGCGGCCCAGCCCTCCTCAAGCGCGCCCATATCATCGAACCGCTCGACGACGCCTTCCATCTCAATAGGAGTGACTGCATTCATATCTCACCTCCTAGAACTGGAAATAGATGAAGGGTGCAACACCCTCGGGCGCCACCGCCCAGATGAAAAATACCGCGGCGCCAAACGCGGGGCCAAGTGCTGGTGAGGGAAGCCATTTCATCCCCTCGCCAATCCAGCGGCCAAGCGATGGTGGCGTGAAGTGGAATACGAGTGCGCCTGCAATCAACATGACGAGGAACGGCGTTGCGTGCTGGACCGGCGTGCTCCAGTCACCAAAGCCTATAAGATAGTCAAAGGCAAGACCGAAGCTCTCAGCGCGAAAGAATATCCAGGCAAAGCAGACCATATGGAAAGTGAAGATCACCCCGACGACCCAGCTTGCTGCATCGGATATCCGCGAAACCACCTGAGGCTCCCCTTCCACCGGAGGCGCAAGCGACGCGAAACGCCTGCTCACATAGCGCTCAACCCCCAGCATGGCACCGTGAAAAGTCCCCCAGAACACGAATGTCCAGGCGGCGCCGTGCCACAGACCACCAAGGAACATGGTGAGGAACAGGTTCCGGTACGTGCCCCACTCCCCCTTCCGGCTCCCACCCAAAGGGATGTAGAGATAGTCGCGAAGCCAGCTTGAAAGTGAAATGTGCCACCGGAGCCAAAACTCCCGCAATGAGGCTGAGCGGTAGGGCTGGTTGAAGTTCGCATTGAACTTGTAGCCAAGGAGTGCCGCCAAACCGATAGCGATATCGCTATACCCGGAAAAGTCACAATAGATCTGGATCGCATAGCCATAGACCCCGATCAGCAGATCCACCGCGCCTAAGACACTGGGGTCAAAGAAAACCGGGTCAACGAGTTCAGTCGCGAGGTAATTGGCAATCACCATCTTCTTGATCAAGCCGGAAAGAACGAGCGTGATACCGAGGCCCACCATGGCAGGCGTCAGTGTTGGCTTGTCCTCCAGCTGTGGCAGAAAATGCGCCGCCCGAACAATCGGACCGGCCACAAGCTGCGGGAAGAAGGAAATGTAGAGGCATATATCCACCGCTGATCGCTGCGCGGCTACATCACGCCGATAAACGTCGACAATGTAGGAGATGCCCTGGAAGGTGAAGAAAGACACCCCCACTGGCAGAATGACTTCCAGGAAGGGAAGATCACGTTCCAGCCCGAGCGTAATGAGAATATCGTCGAGGCTTTCCAGAAAGAAGCCGTAATATTTAAAGAACCCAAGAACACTCAAATTGGCAATAACGGCCAGGCCAACAATGGTGCGGCGAAGCCCATCCCGTTCCAAGCCACCCAAGGCGCGTCCAAAGAGATAGTTAGCGAGCGAAGAGACAACCAGGAGACCGACAAAGCGCCAATCCCACCAGCCATAAAATGTGTAGGAGGCGGCGAGGAGAAAAAGTTTGCGCAGGTCCACGGTGCGTCGCAGCTCCCAGCTGACAACGAACACAATCAGAAAGAAAATACCGAATTCGAAAGTCGGAAAAAGCATTCCGCCGCCTCGGCCCCTAAACCTATTGCCCCACGCCGCTGAAGGTTAATTATCGCTTCAGCATGACAGTGGAGTGTCCCGCGAACGCCGCAGGAGCACAACGTTAGGGTGATATTTACCTTAACAAACGCGCCAAAAACCGGGCTATTCCGCCAGGCGTCGACGGCAACGAGAAACTCTTACCGGTCTGTTCAATCGGTCCCGCAGTTTTGGAGATCGTTTAAGGGCGTTTTCCCGACGGTGGCCTGAATTGGTGGATGAAACGACAATCTTTCGGGCTTCGGCGTTAGAGTGCATCCGACAGGCCGAAATCTATACGCCGCCAAATGCCACTGCCGCCAGGTCAAAATGACGATGGGAACCCACTGCGCCATGACTGTCAGGCAGGCTCGGACCAGGGCGCGGACGATCATTGCCGAGGCGAAAATCGGGCACGACCCGTCCGCCGAGCACTCTCGGATGCGGCAGCCCCGACGATCAAGGAGCTCAGACGGCGCTTCCTCGATGGTCCGCCCTACGCGTTCATGAATGATCGACGGATCTGGATGGGTCAACGCAACTAAGATACCTTACCGCCTCGATTTTACTGGATATTCTGAACAGGTGACCAATTCCCTGCTCTGACGTCTTGGCTACAAGGAGAAAAACAATTCGCCGTCAATGTATTGCGAAGACCGCTTGTTCGTTCTGGCTGAACAGGACCACATTATAAGGCTGCTTGCGACCGTCGACCTCCATGCCAGGTGAGCCCAAAGGCATTCCTGGGACAGCGAGACCGAATGCGTCCGGTCTTTCCTCCAAGAGGCGTCGAATGTCTTCGACCGGGACGTGTCCTTCAATGAGGTAACCGCCAACAATCGCCGTGTGGCAACTCTGGAGAGACAAAGGAACGCCAAGGGTCGCCTTGACCGACGTCAAGTTCTCGTGATCTTCAATTTCAACGTCAAAACCTTCCGCTTCCAGATGGTTGACCCATAAGCGGCAACAACCGCACAATGGGGTTTTGTGCACCAGCATCTTGGTGGCATGGGCAGTCGAAGAAACCATCAAAGTGCTAAGGATCAACGCGCCCGCTGCTAAGAGCGAAATGCCTAACGACTTCGTTTTGTTCATCATGTAACTTTCTTTTCAAAGAATGTGGCGACAAGGATGCGTTGCCACCGTTGTTTAGACTCTGTCTTTGTACCCGTGTGCATGATCCGTTTCAGGATCACGGCTCCTAAGGCGGGGGGCTTCCCCAATGGTGTTCTTCTATTTCTTGTCGAGCGGACATCTGCTCCATCATGTCGCGCAACATCGACATATGCTGATGACAGCGATCCGTCATTGCAGTTCGATTACCCTCGCGCATCATCGCAGCTATACGATTCCCCATCACTTTTTGATGCTGCGCCAGCAGCCTTGCTCGTTCTTCGGGGTCTTCTGCGACACGCGCCTGTTGCATAAGTTCGCGCATTTGCTGCATTTGTTTACGATGCTCTTGCATGGCCTCAGGGTCTTGCATCATGGCACCGTGACCATCCTGCCCATTCTGATCATTTTGCGCGTCGTCCGGTTGACCATGCTGGTGTTCAGATCCTTGGGCCGAGGCCGGTGAAACCACCAAGCTGGCAACGAAGATAGCCGTAATGAGAGCATGTTTCATGGAAGTCCTCCTCTGATTGCTAGAAAGTTTCCTTCGGTGTGGCGTCGGGCCGCGAGAGTGCCCGATCGTAAAGCATAGCGCCTGCCGAAGCACGCAAGCGCATCCTGGAACCCGGCCCTGCTCTCCGATGACAGGGTGGCTACCGGCTACCCCACACTACGGGTCGCTAGGACATCCGTCAGATTCAGGCGTTGCGTGGCGCAGCATGAATGCCCTCCAGCCGTGTTCGTTTGAGCAACATGGCATTCACCGCCACCAGAGCGGAACTTCCCGACATGGCGAGCGCGGCCACTTCCGGGCTGATGACAAAGGGAAAGAAAACGCCAGCCGCTGCCGGAAAGGCGACGACGTTATAGCCCACCGCCCAGAATAGGTTCTGATGCATCTTGCGAAGCGTAGCGCGCGACAACTCAATCGCACCCACCACATCATAGGGATCGCTTTTCATCAGGACGACGTCGGCGCTCTCGATGGCGACGTCCGTACCGGCGCCAATAGCAAATCCCACGTCGGCCTGGGTGAGGGCAGGCGCGTCATTAACGCCGTCGCCGACCATGCCAACCCTCTTGCCCTGGCTTTGCAATTCCTTGACCTTGTCTGCCTTCTGGCCGGGCAACACGTCCGCCAATACTGTGGTAATGCCAAGGCCCACGGCGATCCTGTCGGCCGTTGCCTGGTTGTCGCCGGTGAGCATAACCACCTCGACACCGCGTTCGCGCAGCATGGCCACCATGGGAGCCGCCGTCGGTCGGGGCGCATCCGCGATAGCGATCAGTCCGACCAGTCGACCCGCCTCAGCAATATGAACCACGGTCTGTCCGGCACCCTGCAACCGCTGTGCCTCGGCCTCCAATTCACCCATCGCAACGCTGCGTTCATCCATCAGGCGGCGGTTACCGAGCAGAACTTCCTGGCCTGCAATCTCCGCCCGCGCGCCTTTACCTTCGATATTCTCGAAGCCGGACAATTGCTGCTTTTGCAGGTCGGCGGCGCGCTCCGTAATGGCTTGCGCCAGCGGATGGTCGGACCCCTGCTCTACTGTGCCCGCCAAGGCGAGAACCTCGTCTGCCGACCTATCCGGAGAGGTAACCACTTCGACCACCTCGGGTGCGCCCATCGTCAGTGTCCCCGTCTTGTCAAAGACGATCGTGTCGAGCTTGGTCGCGTCCTCCAGGGCACCAGCATTCTTGAACAAAATACCGTTCATCGCTCCCAACCCGGTTCCCACCATCACCGCCATCGGGGTGGCCAGTCCCAGGGCATCCGGGCAGGCAATGACGAAAACGGTAATCGTCAGCGTCAAGGCGAACAGCAAGGGTTCACCAATCCACCAGAGCCATATAGCGAAGGTCGCCAGGCCGATGACGATCGCAATCACGACCAGCCATTGGGCCGCCTTATCGGCAAGGAGTTGCGCCGGGGCCTTGGAGTTTTGGGCCTCCTGCACCAGCTTGACGATCTGAGCAAGCGCCGTATCGGAGCCGACCTTTGTCGCGCGATACTTGAAACTACCACTCTTGTTGATCGTCGCGCCAATGACCTCGTCGCCAGGCTTTTTCGCCACCGGCATGGACTCACCGGTCAGCATGGATTCATCGACCTGCGATTCGCCCTCAACGATCTCTCCGTCGACGGGGATCTTGTTGCCGGGCCGGATCACGATGATGTCGTCCTTGAGAACGTCCGCAGTAGACACCTCGATTTCACGACCGTCGCGCAACACCTTTGCCATCGGCGGCGCCAGGTTCATCAGCGTGCGAATGGCGTCGGAAGCGCCTGCGCGGGCGCGCATCTCAAGCCAATGACCGAGCAGGATGAAGACCAGAAGCACCGCGACCGCTTCATAGAACTGAACGCCCGGAAAGAAAAAGGTCGCACCGACGCTGAATACATATCCGGTCCCCACGGACAGAACGACCAGCACCGCCATGTTGAGCACGCCGTTGCGAAGCGCACGCCAGGCGGCAACGAAAAATGGCCAACTGGGATAGAGCACCGCTGCACTTGCCAGGAAAAACAGCCAGATGTCCAGGCGGAGGCCGAACGGCGGCAGTGGGGGGGTATATAATTCGCCCATTGGCGAATAGACAAAGACCGGAATGCTGAAAACCAACGCAATCCAGAAGCGGTTGCGCATGTCGCGCACCATGGCTTCCATACTCATGCCGCCGCCATGGCCCATCTCATGGGCTGTATGATCCACTGCGTCGGCTTTTCCGGATTCCGCCTTTGCCTCGGCAGCTTCCCCCGACTTGTGTTCATGCACTGGATGATCTTCTGGTTTGCCCATATGCTTCGGCACAAGTTCGCCACCGCAATGATACCCGCATTCACTGACCTTCGCCTTGATCTCCGCAAGGTCGATGCGTGTCTCGTCATATTCGACGGTGGCGCTGCCAGCGGCATAGTTCACTTCGGCCTTGTGCACGCCGGGAAGCCGCGCGAGCTGTTTTTCAACGCCTGCCGCACTTAGCGAAGAGATCAGACCTGCGACTTCGATTACGGTCGTTTTCATAAGTACGTCCTTATTTGGTTCTTCATTTCGCACCCCAGCGACGGTGCAACAAATTGTAAATCCGACAGAACACCAGCCCAGCATAGATGCCCACCACATCAGCCATTTGAAAGCCTGGAAGCGACCGAGACCAGACGAGCGATCCGCTAATGCCGGTGCTGCCCAGATTGATTTGTTTTGGTTTTATCTCCCGATTTTCCGCGCCCGCTATGACCCTCATCGCCACCGTGGCCACGGTGGCCACCGTGGCCAAAAAGATGCAGGCCGATGAACACGACCCCGATAAGGACCCAAATCCAGTTCTCTGCAAGCCATGCCATCTTTCGCTTCCTCTTCGCGACTGCGAGTCAATTTTTAGACAGATTATCAGCGGGCCACCGCAACTTTCCGGTCTACTAGTGTCTATTGTAAGACGCAGCCAGCGTTCATCCGTTACAGCAAAAAGCCAACATTTTGCGTCGCATCAATAACTAAATCGGTGAATGGTACTACCATTTTCAATTTTCCAACCATGTCCGGCGTAAACATCATCTGAATAAAAGTAGCAAGGCCTCCCATACGCGAAGTCGATGCTTTCCTGAATCACACGGTCACAGTCAAATCTGCGGTCAAACCGGGTTGGGTTAGCAATGACTATTGTCAAACTGTAACAAAACCCTCCGCCAACCGTCATTAAAGCATACACGGCACTACACATCGGCTGATCGGCTGATGAGCCTTTTACGAAGTTATGAAAGTTGCCCACCGAACCGATATATTAGAACGGAACGTCCAAAGTGCAGACTGAACGAAAGAATGGCCCTACTGTCACAATGTACATACCGGTTTTCAAAGACAAGCTAGCGAGGCTTGAAAATCGTGGGCTTGGAAGTGGCGAGGAGGCGCAAAAGTTAAGAAACACGATTGCCTTCGTGCAAATGGAAGCCTCCCCAGCCGGAGCAGAGAAAGTTGAACGTCGTTTTCTAGCTACGGCGGAATGACTGCTTAACTGAAGAATTCGCACCGGGGCCTCTACACAAGGCGACCGCTCAGAGAGCCAGGAGACAGCAATGCCAAAGAACCGCGAGATCGAGCTGAAGGCAAGCATTGACCCCGAGCAGCTCGACAAGGTCAAAAGCCTTCCGGCAATCAGAAAGCGCACGGTGGGACGGGCGCGGTCGAGAAAGCTTGTAACGGTCTATTTCGACACGCCGGACCATGAACTCCGTCGGCAAGGCTTGTCTCTTCGCGTCCGCAAGGTCGGTCGCGCCTATGTGCAGTGCGTGAAGCTGACGCACTCACGCCTGGGCGGAATCCCAGTGCGGATAGAGTGGGAAGGCCCCGTCCCGAGCCAGAACCCCGCTATTTCCGTCATTGAAGAGAAAAAACTTCGCCGACTGATACGACGCGCCGGCCCAGACCGTCTGCAACCCGTCTTTCGCACAGATATCCAACGCAGTTCTCGAACGCTCAAATTTGACGACGGGAGTAGCGCGTCGCTCGACGTCGACGTCGGTGAAATCGTGACGGAGAACGACTCCGAGCCTATCTGCGAATTCGAACTTGAACTCGAAAGCGGCGCGCCCGAAAATCTGTTCGACCTGGCCTCTGAGATCGGTCAGGTGGTCCCGTTCCGGCTCGCCAGCATGAGCAAGGCCTCACGCGGCTACGCGCTTCTGACGCAGGACGATCCCAAGCCTCAGAAATATGCCAAGCTCAATCTCGTGAAAGACGCAACCGTGGAACAGGTGCTGACCGATCTGGTTCAACACTGCCTGGATCATCTGCGGGCAAATGAGACCGTCGTTTCGGCAACCGATGATAGCGAAGGCGTTCACCAGATGCGTATAGCCCTGAGGCGGTTGCGCGCCGCCATGCAGCTTTTCAGGCCGTCCCTTCCACCCGATCAGTATGGATGGATCATCACCGAAGCCAAATGGTTGACGTCCGAGTTGTCGGCGGCACGCGCATGGGATGTCTTCGCCGACGAGTTCATGCCGCCCGTGACGCAGCTTTATGCAAAAGATCAGGAATTCATTTCCCTTACCACGCCGGTGGAACAAGCAAGACAGAAAAGTCACCAGCGCGCTCGCGATGCCATCGGGACAAAACGCTACACGGAATTTCTGTTACGTCTCAGCGCATGGCTATCCAGCCAGGCTTGGCGTGAACAGTCGGTCACGGAACACACGACACGTCTTCTCGATCCCATCGGCGAGCATTGCGTGACGCTGCTGCAGAAGCGGGATCGGCGCGTTCGGAAACGAGGACAAGATATTGAAAACCTGTCCGACGAGGCTCTTCATGAGCTACGGCTCGCGGTAAAAAAGCTGCGCTATGTGGTAGATTTTTTTGAAAATCTCTACCCAAAAAAACAAGTCAAAGCCTACCGGAAGCATCTGATCGACCTTCAGAACAGGCTCGGATATCTGAACGATGTCGCCGTCGCCGACACACTTGTCCGCGAACTGCCCTACACCGGCGAAGATCAG